>NZ_NEJX01000034.1:0-28999 GCF_002113245.1 Pseudomonas sp. B13(2017) | reverse complement strand
CCTCGCGCCGGTCTTGCTCCCGGGAGTACGCGCTGCAGGCCCCATCCATGGGGCCTCAGCGCTTGACGGGCATCCATGCCCGTCACCTCCCTCCGCAAGACCTGCGTTCGGCCTCCTGAAGTCGCGAAGATCAAGATCAAAAGCAAGATCAAAAGCCAGAGCAAGATCAAAAGCTCAGCACGAGCCTCGAGTGGGCGGCCCGTCACGTAAGCAAAAAAAACCCGGGTTCTGGGGGGGGAATCCGGGTTAAGACCATTAGGAGTAAAACAAAGGTACGCGGTCCCTGAGCACCTTTATCGGCGCGCCACTTGGGGGGGATGCGCCGCGCCAACACTTCAAGTATTGGTCAGCTTTGGCGCAGTGCCAGTGCATATTGATCGTTTTTTAAACAGATTTGGAATACGCCAACGTTTCATTCCTCCCGCAGCGCATGGCCGTAAGCATCATGAAACACAGACATGCTTGGATGATCCGTGCAATTTCCCGCAAGTTAGGCATAATAAACCGCTTCGATTGTCATCCAGTCCTTCCTATGCAGAAAGAACCTCGTAAGGTCCGTGAGTTTCGCCGTCGCGAACAGGAAATCCTCGACACCGCGCTCAAACTGTTTCTCGAACAGGGTGAAGACAGCGTCACCGTCGAGATGATCGCTGACGCCGTGGGCATCGGCAAAGGCACGATCTACAAGCACTTCAAGTCCAAGGCGGAGATCTACCTGCGCCTGATGCTCGACTACGAGCGCGACCTGAACGCGCTGTTGCATTCGGCCGACGTCGATCGCGACAAGGAAGCCCTGTCGCGAGCCTACTTCGAGTTCCGCATGCGCGATCCGCAGCGTTACCGGCTGTTCGACCGCCTGGAAGAAAAGGTGGTCAAGGGCAACCAGGTACCGGAAATGGTCGAACAGTTGCACAGCATCCGTGCCTCCAACTTCGACCGCCTGACCCAGCTGATCAAGGGCCGTATCAGCGAAGGCAAGCTCGAAGACGTGCCGCCGTATTTCCATTATTGCGCCGCCTGGGCGCTGGTGCACGGCGCCGTGGCGCTGTACCACTCGCCGTTCTGGAGCAATGTGCTGGAGGACCAGGAAGGCTTCTTCCAGTTCCTGATGGACATTGGCGTGCGCATGGGCAACAAGCGCAAGCGCGACCCGGAACCTTCCAACTGAGATAGTGCAGGCTTTCCCTGAAGCCTGCCAGTCAGCGTTATTGGGGCCGCTTTGCGGCCATCGCAGGCAAGCCAGCTCCCACATTTACAGCGCAGATCTCAAGTGTTGCGCGATCCTGTGGGAGCTGGCTTGCCTGCGATGGGCTGCGCAGCAGCCCCATGACTGACATGCCTGCTTCCACAACAGCACGGCGACACCGACAGCGGCAAAAAGGATAGGGCTTGCAAAAACCTGATTTATGAGTCAGGTTTTGCCAGCCCCCATCATCCATGCCGGAGTCATTCATGATCGTCGATCGTCAAGGCAGGCGTTTTCGCAACCTGCGCGTCAGCCTGACGGCTGCCTGTAATTATGCCTGCACCTACTGTGTGCCAGACGGCAAGCGCCTGGTGGCAGCACAGGACGAACTGCCGGCGGATGCCCTGGCCCGTGGTGTGGCCTACCTGATCGAAGCCGCCGGCATCGAACGCTTGCGCATCACCGGTGGTGAGCCATTGGTCAGTCCGCGGCTGGATGCCTTCCTGGCCGCCGTGGCCAAGCTCGACCTTGACGATATCTCGCTGACTACCAATGGCCAGCTGCTGACGCGCAAGTTGCCCCAGTTGCAGGCGGCAGGTATCCGCCGATTGAACGTTTCCCTCGACACCCTCAACCCACATGCTTTCCGCCATATCGCCCGGGGCGGCGACCTGGCCAGCGTGCTGGCGGGTATGCAGCAGGCCAGCGCCATGGGCATGCAGATCAAGGTGAACATGGTGCCGATGCGCGGGCACAACCTCGATCAGGTGCTGCCGCTGCTGGATTACTGCCTTGAGCGCGGCTTCGAACTGCGCTTCATCGAGCTCATGCGCATGGGCCACCTGGCCCGTGACCACAACGCCTTCCTGCAGCAGTTCGTCGGCCTCGATCAACTGCTCGCACTGATCGCTGGCAAGCATGCCTACGTTCAGGTCGACGCGCCGCTGGATGCCACCGCCTTGCGTTATCAGGTACCCGGCAAGGGCCACTTTGGCGTGATCGCCAACGAAAGCGTACCGTTCTGCCGCACCTGTTCGCGGCTGCGCCTGTCCTCCACGGGCTGGCTGCACGGTTGCCTGTCGTCAGGCAATCGCCATTTCGTCGGCGATCTGCTGGAAAAACCGCGGCATCAGGCGCTGCCAGCCCTGCAGCGCTTGCTGGTCAAGGCCCTGGCAGACAAGCAGGACCTGGCGTTTTCCGGCGATGTGATGGTGATGAAGGTGATCGGTGGCTGAAGCTGGCGCAAAAGCTGCATCCGCCGGCTATTCGCCGGTTTTTCGTCGCCGGCCACTGGAGGAAAGATGCGTAGCCTGGTTTTGCTGCTGGCGCTGATGGCGCTGGGCGGTTGCATGAATGTCAGCGATATGGGCGAGGGCGTCCGTTACCACATGAGCGATGCCGGTCTGCTGGACCATAGCGATACCCGGCGCACCCTGTCGATCCGCCTGCAGCCCGATTCGTTCATCTTCATCGGCCAGGGCGCGTTCGTGCCCCCGGGCAAGGGGCCGGTGCCGCGGCAGAACGCGGTGGCCGAGCAGGCCTACAAGAGCTTCGTCGAGTATTTCCCGCTGGTACGCCGTGCCCAAGGGCCACTGGGCCTGGAAGAGGCCATCGCCCAGGCGCGTTCGGTGGGTGCCGACTACGTGCTGTACACCCGCTTCGCCCGGACCGACGACCGTATCGGCAATGGCGACGAGTGGTATGACGAACAAGCGGTCGACCGCCTGGGCTGGGACACCGGCGTGGTGCAGATGATGCTCATCGAAACCAGCACCCGCTACCTGATCGACACTGCGCGTATCAAGAGCCGTGGCGGTTTGTTGACGTTCCACGATAAAACCCCGGAGGATTTGCTTGGCGCGCCGATGCGCGAGTACGCTCGTAGCCTTCTGGGTGTGAGTGAATGAGGCAAGCGTGATGAGCGATTCCGGCAAGGCCAATGATCTTCTGGCGCAGATTCCCAAGGCCAAGGGCCTGCCGCCGGTGCATCTGTGGAACCCGGATTTCTGCGGTGACATCGACATGCGCATCGCCCGTGATGGCACCTGGTACTACCTGGGTACGCCGATCGGTCGCAAGCCGATGGTGCGGCTGTTTTCCACCATCATCCGCCGCGATGGCGATGACTACTTCCTGATTACCCCGGTAGAGAAGGTGGGCATCCGCGTCGACGATGCGCCGTTCGTGGCCGTGGCGCTGGACGTGGAAGGTGAGGGTGAGCAGCAGGTGCTGCGCTTCACCAGCAATGTCGAGGACCAGGTCGAAGCCGGGCCGGCCAACCCGCTGCGCGTGGTGATCGACCCGGTCACGCAGGAGCCATCGCCGTATGTGCTGATGCGCAGCAACCTCGAGGCGCTGATTCATCGCAATGTGTTCTACCAGTTGGTGGAGCTGGCGGTGCCGCGTGAGATCGACGGGGAAGAGTGGCTTGGGGTCTGGAGCCACGGTGAGTTTTATCCGATCGGGCGTAGCAGCTGAGATATCTGGTGCCTGCACCGGCCTTTTCGCGGGCTCGCCCGCTCCCACAGGGTTTTCTACAGGCTTCAAGGGTGTGGGAGCGGGCAAGCCCGCGAAGAGGCCGGCACAGGCAATAATCGGCCTCTTGGTTTTTCCCCGAATTGGTCATTTGTCTCTCTGCCCCACAGGCCTAACCTGCAGGCAATTGCCATCCAGGAGAAGCCCCCCATGAAACCCTTCAGTATCATCCTTTTCGCCCTGCTCGCCGCTCAAACCCCTGCCTGGGCGCACGGCGACGCTGCCGACCAGGTCAAGGTCCTGCAGCAGCAACAACCCTCGAACGCCCCCGGCAAGAGCGCTGTGATGCTCACCGTCAGCTACGCCCCCGGCCAGGCATCACCCGCGCATCAGCACCCGGGCGCAGTGATGGCCTACGTGCTGGAAGGGGCAGTGGTATCGAAGCTCGATAACGAGCCGGAGAAAACCTACAAGGCCGGTGAATACTGGTACGAAGCCCCGGGTACCGTGCACAGCGTGTCACGCAACGCCAGTCAGAAGCAGTCAGCCAAGTTGCTGGTCTGGAGCCTGGTGGATGAAGGCAGTGCGGTCACATTGCCCTATCCGGCAGCAGGCTCGGAGCGCTGAGCCTGCCGCAGCCGGGTTGTCACTTCCTGCATCAGGTTCGGGTCCAGTACCTGGCAAGGCGCGACCTGTGCGTTGCTGGTGTAGAACGGCGGCAGATTTTGCGCCAGTCGAGCAACGTCCTTGGCAGTGCAGCCTGTTGGCAGCAACACATATTGCAGGCTGGAGGGGAAGGACGGCGCGGTGTACCGTTCCAGGGTGGAGCCATAGGCGCCAAGGGTCATGACCGCCTCGCTGCCGGCCGGGTCCGGAAAACGGAGCAGGACGAATGTGCAGTAACGGGGGTGGGTGAGATGCTGGTGTGCTTCGTCGCGGACCTGTGGGTCGTCATGGTTCATCAGGTTCCAGCGTAACGCGGCGTAGCTGCGAGTGGTCTCCATGAACGCAGTGCGAATGGGGGAGCGCGTTTCGTCACCGCCCAGGCAGGCCAGCAGATTGCCGAATGGGTCCAGCAAGGCTACGGCGTTGCACGTATCTGCCGCGAGCGCTGTGTCGACCAATGGCTCGGCCAGTTCGATGCCGGGCAGGCGAGGGTCTGCACTTTTGATGCGCAGGCTCCATGGGCTCAAGCCCGCCAGGGCCTGGCGTACCAAGCTCCGGCTGGGTAGGGCGATCGGGTCTTTCAGGGCAGAGGGCGGCAGGCCGGCGTTGCTGCTTTCGTCGTGCACGTGGTTCACGCTGGCTTCGAACAACGAACGGGTAAGGCACATCGTTGCGGCATCGATGCGTTCGCCGGCGTAGATCGGCCCTTGCGCCGGCCCGACATAGTCGCGATCAAAAGGGCTGCCGACAGCATAGTAGCCCCACGTGGCTTGCGCGCGCAGACGAAGTGCGGCCGGCAGGCCGGGGAATTCGAAGCGGCCGTCATGATTGATGCCGGCAAAGGTGTCGAGCGCACTTACCGCAACATTGAAGCCGGCAGTCAGCAAGGCACCTGCGCACATGGCGCAGGGGTCGAGCGTGGTGATGACGGTCAGTTCATGCGCGGGGGGTAGGGCAAGGCGCTGCTGGTTGTCGAAATACCAGTCGACCAGCCGGCGCTCACCATGCCCCGTTGGGTCGTGAAGCCTGAATGCGGGTTGCGCCTGGCTGGCAGAGGGCTCCAGCACGCGGTTGTGCAGGGCGACCAGTACCTTGCCAGTGGCATTTTCTATGATGCAGCCACCCACGGCGAACGTTGCTTGTCGGCTAGCCAGGAGGGCCTGGTTGGCGGCGATTGCTACCGCTTGCTGAGCGTTCTGGGTGAAATCGTTGGCTTTCATGCTTGCCTGTGCTCGTCGAGGGATCTCGGACGATACAGCAGCCGTGCGCTGGCATGAGGGGATAAGTGCAACAAAAAACCTCCAGTGCTTGCGCATCTGGAGGTTTTCAATGTTTGGCTCCGCGACCTGGACTCGAACCAGGGACCCAATGATTAACAGTCATTTGCTCTACCGACTGAGCTATCGCGGAATCTGTGCGTATCTTACTGATTGCCTAGGGGAAGTCAAGCCACCCCTAGGCAAAACAATGAGTTACAGCACCTGCACGATAGCTTTGGTCACCACGTGGATGTTGCTCTGGTTCAGCGCGGCCACGGCGATGCGGCCGGTGTCCAGCGCATAGATGCCGAACTCGTTCTTCAGGCGGGCGACCTGTTCGACGGTCAGGCCCGAGTACGAGAACATGCCAACCTGGCGGCCAACGAAGCTGAAGTCGCGGTTGGCGCCATATTCGGCCAGCAGCGAAACCATCTGCTTGCGCATGCCGTGGATGCGCTCGCGCATTTCGGCCAGCTCGGTTTCCCACATCTGGCGCAGTTCGGCGCTGTTCAGCACGGTGGCAACGATGGTTGCACCGTGGGTCGGCGGGTTGGAGTAGGTGGTGCGGATCACGCGCTTGACCTGCGACAGCACGCGGGTGCTCTCGTCCTTGGAGGCGGTGACGATCGACAGCGCACCGACGCGCTCGCCGTACAGCGAGAACGACTTGGAGAACGAGCTGGACACGAAGAACTCCAGGCCCGACTCGGCGAACAGGCGCACGGCGAAGGCGTCTTCGGCGATACCGTCACCGAAGCCCTGGTAGGCCATGTCGAGGAACGGCACGTGGCCCTTGGCCTTGACCACTTCCAGGACGTTTTTCCAGTCGTCCAGGCTCAGGTCGACGCCAGTCGGGTTGTGGCAGCAGGCGTGCAGCACCACGATCGAGCCGGACGGCAGGTTGTTCAGGTCTTCGAGCATGCCGGCGCGGTTGACGTCGTTGGTCGGCGCGTCGTAGTAGCGGTAGTTCTGCACCGGGAAGCCGGCCGATTCGAACAGCGCGCGGTGGTTTTCCCAGCTCGGGTCGCTGATGGCAACCACGGCGTCAGGCGACACACGCTTGAGGAAGTCGGCACCAATCTTCAGCGCGCCGGTACCGCCAACGGCCTGCACGGTAACCACGCGGCCGGCGGCCAGCAGTGGCGACTCGGCGCCGAACAGCAGCTTTTGTACAGCCTGGTCGTAGGTGGCGATGCCGTCGATCGGCAGGTAGCCGCGCGAGGCGTGCTGGGCGGCACGCTGGGTCTCGGCTTCGATCACGGCGCGCAGCAGCGGAATGCGGCCTTCCTCATTGCAGTACACGCCCACGCCCAGATTGACCTTGTCGGTACGTGGGTCGGCGTTGAATGCTTCGTTGAGGCCCAGAATAGGGTCGCGGGGTGCCAGCTCGACAGCGGAAAACAGGCTCATTGTTACCTTGGCTCTGATTGGAGTGTGATAGGACGTACACGCTCCAGCCCGAATGCACTGAAGCGGTGCACAAACGGGGAGTCAGTATAGTGATACCGACCGGTCACCGCGACAGTCCGGCATCGCTTTTCCGGTCATTTGCGCAAATATTTTTCGACCATTGGTCTAATTGCCGGGTCCACCGTAACAAGCGCTCACAGCTGTGCCTTGAAAGCGCCCCCCGGCGGGCGCATTTGGGTATAGACTACTGGCTAAATTTACAGTTGCTGCAACACCGCGAGGTCCGTCATGTCCGAGTTCCAGCTCGTCACCCGTTTCCAGCCGGCCGGCGACCAGCCCGAGGCCATTCGCCAGATGGTCGAAGGCATCGAGGCGGGGCTGTCGCACCAGACGCTGCTCGGGGTGACCGGCTCGGGCAAGACCTTCAGCATCGCCAACGTCATTCAGCAGGTGCAGCGCCCGACTCTGGTGCTGGCGCCGAACAAGACCCTGGCCGCGCAGCTGTATGGCGAATTCAAGGCGTTTTTCCCCAACAATGCGGTGGAGTACTTCGTTTCCTACTACGACTACTACCAGCCTGAAGCCTACGTACCGTCGTCCGACACCTTCATCGAGAAGGACGCTTCGATCAACGACCACATCGAGCAGATGCGCCTGTCGGCGACCAAGGCGCTGCTGGAGCGGCGTGACGCGATCATCGTCACCACCGTGTCGTGCATCTACGGCCTGGGCAGCCCCGAGACCTACCTGAAAATGGTCCTGCACGTGGACCGCGGCGACAAGCTCGACCAGCGCGCGCTGCTGCGCCGCCTGGCCGACCTGCAATACACCCGCAACGAGATGGACTTTGCCCGCGCCACCTTCCGCGTGCGCGGCGATGTGATCGACATCTTCCCGGCCGAATCGGACCTCGAGGCCATCCGCATCGAACTGTTCGATGACGAGGTGGAGAACATCGCCGCCTTCGACCCGCTGACTGGCGAGGTCTTCCGCAAGCTGCCGCGTTTCACCTTCTACCCCAAGAGCCACTACGTCACCCCGCGGGAAACCCTGCTGGAGGCGGTGGAAGGCATCAAGGAAGAGCTCAAGGACCGCCTGGAGTACCTGCAGAAGGCCAACAAGCTGGTCGAGGCCCAGCGCCTGGAGCAACGCACCCGCTTCGATCTGGAGATGATCCTGGAGCTGGGCTACTGCAACGGCATCGAGAACTACTCGCGCTACCTGTCCGGGCGCCCGGCCGGGGCGCCGCCGCCCACCCTGTATGACTACCTGCCGCCCGATGCGCTGCTGGTGATCGATGAATCCCACGTCAGCGTTCCGCAGGTCGGCGCCATGTACAAGGGCGACCGCTCGCGCAAGGAAACCCTGGTCGAGTACGGCTTCCGCCTGCCTTCGGCGCTGGACAACCGGCCGATGCGTTTTGACGAGTGGGAAGATGTCAGCCCGCAGACCATCTTCGTGTCGGCCACCCCGGGCCCCTACGAGGGCGAGCACGCCGGGCGCGTGGTGGAGCAGGTGGTGCGCCCCACCGGCCTGGTCGACCCACAGGTGGAAGTACGCCCGGCGCTTACCCAGGTGGATGACCTGCTGTCGGAAATCCGCAAGCGCGTGGCACAGGGCGAGCGGGTGCTGGCCACCACGCTGACCAAGCGCATGGCCGAAGACCTCACCGACTACCTGGCCGACCACGACGTGCGGGTGCGTTACCTGCACTCGGACATCGACACCGTCGAGCGGGTGGAGATCATCCGCGACCTGCGCCTGGGTACCTTCGACGTGCTGGTGGGCATCAACCTGCTGCGTGAGGGCCTGGACATGCCCGAGGTGTCGCTGGTGGCGATCCTCGATGCCGACAAGGAAGGTTTCCTGCGCTCCGAGCGCTCACTGATCCAGACCATCGGCCGTGCTGCGCGTAACCTCAATGGCCGGGCCATCCTGTATGCCGACAACATCACCGGTTCCATGCAGCGCGCCATCGACGAGACCGAGCGTCGTCGCGAGAAGCAGATCGCATTCAACCTGGCCAATGGCATCGTGCCCAAAGGTGTGGTCAAGGACATCACCGATATCATGGAAGGCGCCACCGTGCCCGGCGCGCGCAGCAAGAAGCGCAAGGGCATGGCCAAGGCAGCGGAGGAGAGCGCCCGTTACGAGGCCGAGCTGCGCACGCCGGGCGAGATCACCAAGCGCATCAAGCAGCTGGAAGAGAAGATGATGCAGTTCGCCCGCGACCTGGAGTTCGAGGCCGCGGCGCAATTGCGCGACGAGATTGCCCAACTGCGCGAGCGGTTGATTACCAGCTGAAGCCTGGCGCGGGCCTTGTGGGAGCGGGCGTGCCCGCGAAGAATTCAACGCGTTGGCTGGCACCGGCTGCGCCGGTGTTCGCGGGCGCGCCCGCTCCCACAGGGACCGCATACTGTCTGAAGTAGCCTCAATGTGCTTCTCCCGCCTTCAGCCCCTCCGGCAACTTGCGGGTCAACAACACCGCCACCATGCTCACCGCCAACCCGATCCCCACAAAGTGGAACGCATCGTTATAGGCCATGATCAACGCCTGCTGGTGAGTGATCTCGCTCAACTTGCCCAGCGCCGCATTGTCATTGCCCAGCCGCTCCGCCAGTTGCGCCAACCGCTCCGCCACCTGCGGGTTGCTCGGCACCACCGCCTCCCTCAGGTAATCGAAATACACCTTGGTCCGTGCATCCAGCAGCGTGGCCAGCAGCGCAATGCCGATCGCACCGCCCAGGTTACGCAGGATATTGAACAGGCTCGACGCCGAACCCGCATCCTGCGGCTGTATATACGCCGTGGCGATCAGCGAAATGGTCACCATGATCATTGGCTGGCCGATGGCACGGATGATCTGGATCTGGTTGAACTGCGGCCCTGCAAAGTCCGGGTTGAGCACCCCCGAGCCGAAACTGGCGGCGCCGAACAGGCAGAACCCCAGGGCACACAACACCTTGGGCGACACCACTTTCATCAGTTGCGGCACCAACGGGATCAGGAACAGCTGCGGGATACCCATCCACATGATCACCTCGCCAATCTGCAAGGCGTTGTAGCCCTGCACCTGAGCCAGGTACAGCGGCAGCAGGTAGATCGACCCGTACAAGCCCACCCCCATGCCCAGGCTGGCGATGCTCGACAGGCCAAAGTTGCGGTTGCCGAGGATGCGCAGGTTGATCAGCGGGTGTGGCTTGGAAAACTGCAGAATCACGAAGGTGATCAGGCTGACCAGGGCGATGCTGCCCAGGCCGACGATCAGCTGCGACTCCAGCCAGTCCTTGCGGTGGCCTTCCTCCAGGAACACCTGCAGGCAGCCAAGCCCCAGGCCCAGGGTGACGATGCCGGCGTAATCGGTGCTTTTCAGCAGTTCCCAGTGCGCGTCCTTCTTTTCCAGCCCGTACAGCAGGCCGGCGATCATCACCAGGCCCGGCGGGATATTGATGTAGAAAATGTATTCCCAACCCCAGTTCTCGGTCAGCCAGCCGCCCAGGGTAGGGCCGATGGAGGGGGCGAAGGTGGCGGTCATGGCGAACATGGCCATGCCCTTGGCGCGGTGGTGTTCGGGCAGCTTGATCAGGGTCAGGGTGAAGGCCAGCGGGATCAGCGCACCGCCGGTAAAACCCTGCAGGGCGCGGAACAGGATCATGCTCTCGAGGTTCCAGGCCATCGAGCACAACAGCGACGACAACAGGAAACCGCCGGATACCCACACCGCCAGGCGCCGCGCCGACAGCAGCTGCACCAGCCAGGCGGTGAGCGGGATCATGATGATCTCCGCGACCAGGTAAGAGGTGGAAATCCACGAGCCTTCCTCCAGCGTCGCCGACAGCGCGCCCTGGATGTCCTTGAGCGACGAGTTGGTGATCTGGATGTCCAGCACCGCCATGAAGGCGCCAAGCATCACGCTCATTACCGCGATCCAGTCGCGCCGGGTCGGCTCGGCGGTGGGCCTGAGCAACTGGTCACCGGCCATTGCGGCCTTCGTCTTCGCTGCGCAGGTCGACGGTGGCGGTCACCGACATGCCAGGGCGGATGCGCCCGTGCAGTGGGTTGTCGGCGCGGAAGGTCAGCTTGACCGGGATGCGCTGCACCACCTTGGTGAAGTTGCCGGTGGCGTTGTCGGGCGGCAGCAGGCTGAACTGCGCGCCGGAGGCGGCGAACAGGCTGTCGACCCGGCCTTCGATCGGTGTGTCGGGGTAGCTGTCGAACAGCAGTTCGGCACGTTGGCCGGGCTGCATGCGGCCGATCTGGGTTTCCTTGAAGTTGGCCTGCACCCAGATGTCTTCGTCCGGCACGATCGACAGCAGGTAGGCACCGGCCTGTACCACCTGGCCATCGCGCGCGTTGCGCTGGCCGATGCTGCCGCTGATCGGTGCGCGGATTTCGCAGCGGGTCAGGTTCAGTTCGGCCTGGGCCAGGTCGGCGCGGGCGTTGGCGATCTGCGCGTCGAGGCGCTTGAGCTCGGCGGTCAGCGCATTGACCTGCTGGCGCTGGCTTTGCAGGTCGGCACGGGCCTTGTCGACCTGCGAGCCGGCGACATGGCTGTCCGCGGACAGTGTGGTGACCCGCTCTTCCGATACGAAACCTGGCTTGCGCAACTTCTCGGCGCGGCTCAGGTCCAGGCGCGAGCGGTCGAAGGTGGCCTGGTTGGCCGCCACCTGGGCCTGGCCGGCGGCGATCAGGCTGGCTTGCTGGGTCAGGCGGCTTTGCGCCTGCACCTGTTCGGCTTCGCGGGTGGCCAGGGCGGCGCGGGCGCGTTGCACGGCCAGTTCGAAGTCGGCGGCCTCCAGGCGCACCAGCAGGTCGCCTTTCCTGACGTGCTGGTTGTCCTCGACCCGCACCTCGTCGATGCGTGCGCCCAACTGGCTGGAAATGCGGGTGATCTCGCCCTGTACGTAGGCGTTGTCGGTGCTTTCGTAGAAGCGGCCCTTGAAGTACCAGTGGCCCAGGAAGGCGAGGGCGATGACGGCCACCAAAGTGAAGAAGACCAGCAGGCGGCGTTTGAGTTGGGCAGGCATGAGGACTATCGTTCCAGAAATGTAAATAAATTTAACAGCGGCACATGGCCGGTCGACAAGTGACGTTCGCGCCATTGCTGGAGCCCGGTGCCTGCCTCCTGCTAACATCCCGCCTTTGTTTCATCTTTCGTTCGAGACTCTCCATGACCACCGTACGCACGCGTATCGCGCCATCGCCTACCGGCGACCCCCATGTCGGCACCGCCTACATCGCCCTGTTCAACTACTGCTTTGCCAAGCAGCACGGCGGTGAGTTCATCCTGCGCATCGAAGACACCGACCAACTGCGCTCCACGCGCGAGTCGGAACAGCAGATCTTCGATGCCCTGCGCTGGCTCGGCATCGAATGGAACGAAGGCCCGGACGTCGGCGGCCCGCACGGCCCGTACCGGCAGAGCGAGCGTGGCGAGATCTACGCCAGGTACGCCAAGGAGCTGGTTGACGCCGGCCATGCCTTCTACTGCTTCTGCACCGCCGAAGAGCTGGAGCAGATGCGCGCCGAGCAGCAAGCCCGTGGCGAAACCCCGCGCTACGACGGCCGCGCGCTGCTGCTGAGCGCCGAGGAAGTGCAGCGCCGCCTGGACGCTGGCGAGCCGCACGTGATCCGCATGAAAGTGCCGAGCGAAGGCGTGTGCGTGGTACCGGACATGCTGCGTGGCGATGTCGAGATCCCGTGGGACCGCATGGACATGCAGGTGCTGATGAAGAACGACGGCCTGCCGACGTACTTCCTGGCCAACGTGGTCGACGACCATCTGATGGGCATCACCCACGTGCTGCGCGGCGAAGAGTGGCTGCCATCGGCACCCAAGCTGATCAAGCTGTACGAATACTTCGGCTGGGAACAGCCCAAGCTGTGCTACATGCCGCTGCTGCGTAACCCGGACAAGTCCAAGCTGTCCAAGCGCAAGAACCCGACCTCGGTGACTTTCTACGAGCGCATGGGCTTCATGCCCGAGGCGATGCTCAACTACCTGGGCCGCATGGGCTGGTCGATGCCGGACGAGCGCGAGAAGTTCTCGCTGGCCGAGATGGTCGAGCACTTCGACCTGTCGCGTATCTCGCTGGGCGGCCCGATCTTCGACATCGAGAAGCTGTCCTGGCTGAACGGCCAGTGGCTGCGCGAACTGCCGGTCGAGGAGTTCGCCGCGCGCCTGCAGAAATGGGCGTTCAACAGCGACTACATGATGAAGATCGCCCCGCACGTGCAGGGCCGGGTGGAAACCTTCAGCCAGGTTGCCCCGCTGGGCGGGTTCTTCTTCGAAGGCGCGCTGAAGCTGGACGCCAAGCTGTTCGAAAGCAAGAAACTGTCGGCCGACCAGGTACGCCAGGTGATCCAGCTGATCCTGTGGAAGCTCGAAAGCCTGCGTCAGTGGGAAAAGGAGCGCATCACCGGTTGCATCCAGGCGGTGGTCGAGGCGCTGGAGCTGAAGCTGCGTGACGCCATGCCGCTGATGTTTGCCGCCATTACCGGCCAGGCCAGCTCGGTTTCGGTACTGGACGCCATGGAAATCCTTGGCCCGGACCTGACCCGCTACCGCCTGCGCCAGGCCCTGGACCTTCTGGGTGGTGTGTCGAAGAAAGAAAACAAAGAGTGGGAAAAGCTGCTGGCCTCCATCGCCTGACGGCGTTCCCCAGGCTTTAGGCGCAACTGTCTAAAAGTCTGTGCAATCTTTGTGGGAGCGGGCATGCCCGCGAACACCGGCAAAGCCGGTGCCATCCACCGCGTCGCCTGTTTCGCGGGCGCGCCCGCTCCCACAGGCCGCTCCCCCAGACCATTTACTGAGGGCAAGTGGCTTGACTCAGCAGGGCAGGGCGGTAAGTGATTGTTATCTGTGAAAAATTTTTTGAATATTTTGAAAAATTCGTTTGACAGCCCTGCAATCCGATCTTAATATGCGCCCCGTCCACAGCGATGAACGAAAACGAAATGACAGGCACCCAGCCAGCGCTTCGGTTCAGAGCGACATTGTGGGGCTATAGCTCAGCTGGGAGAGCGCCTGCATGGCATGCAGGAGGTCAGCGGTTCGATCCCGCTTAGCTCCACCAAATTCCGTCTGGCAGCCAAGGCTGTCGGGCAAGACCGGGTCCAGCAATCGGGTCTTGAAGGTAAGAAGGTTCGTCCCCTTCGTCTAGTGGCCTAGGACACCGCCCTTTCACGGCGGTAACAGGGGTTCGAGTCCCCTAGGGGACGCCAGTTTTGCACAAGCGATGTTTCAGGATGTCGCTGGGCCGAGAGGCTAGAAATCCGGGGCTATAGCTCAGCTGGGAGAGCGCCTGCATGGCATGCAGGAGGTCAGCGGTTCGATCCCGCTTAGCTCCACCAATTTTTGCCGCGATTCGCGTTAGCGGATCGGCACGAAGGTTACGTCCCCTTCGTCTAGTGGCCTAGGACACCGCCCTTTCACGGCGGTAACAGGGGTTCGAGTCCCCTAGGGGACGCCACTTTTCCTGCGTTTTGCAGGGCTTTAAAGGCTCGTCGATTACTGATGAGCCTTTTGTTTCGGGGCTATAGCTCAGCTGGGAGAGCGCCTGCATGGCATGCAGGAGGTCAGCGGTTCGATCCCGCTTAGCTCCACCATTTCTGCCGCGGTTCGCGCAAGCGGATCGGCACGAAGGTTACGTCCCCTTCGTCTAGTGGCCTAGGACACCGCCCTTTCACGGCGGTAACAGGGGTTCGAGTCCCCTAGGGGACGCCACTTTTCCTGCGTTTTGCAGGGCTTTAAAGGCTCGTCGATTACTGATGAGCCTTTTGTTTCGGGGCTATAGCTCAGCTGGGAGAGCGCCTGCATGGCATGCAGGAGGTCAGCGGTTCGATCCCGCTTAGCTCCACCATTTCTGCCGCGGTTCGCGCAAGCGGATCGGCACGAAGGTTACGTCCCCTTCGTCTAGTGGCCTAGGACACCGCCCTTTCACGGCGGTAACAGGGGTTCGAGTCCCCTAGGGGACGCCACGTTTACCCGCGTTTTGCGGGACTTTTAAGGCTCATTCGATTATTGAATGGGCCTTTTGTTTTTCTTCCCTACTCAAAATTTCGCGACCGACAGGCGGCTGCAGATTCTGCTTGCCAAAAAATATTATGCGAATAATATTTCGATCATCATATTTTGATCGGCGAGTGGCCTGATGAGCGACAAGAAGAGCAGAACCCGCGAACGCATCCTCGAGGCGGCGCGAAGTGCGCTGATCCAGCATGGCCCGGCCGAGCCTAGCGTCAGCCAGGTCATGGGGGCGGCAGGCCTGACCGTCGGTGGCTTCTACGCCCATTTCGACAGCAAGGACGAGTTGATGCTCGAAGCGTTCCGTCAGTTGCTGGGCGAGCGCCGCGCCTTGCTCGCGCAGATCGACCCCAGCCTGGATGGCGCCGGGCGGCGGGCGCTGGCCAGTGCCTTCTACCTGTCGCGCAAGCACCGTGATGCCGAAGTGCATGCCTGCCCGCTGCCCAACTCGCTGGGCGAGATGCAGCGCCTGCCGGAGGCCTTCCGCGAGGTGCTGGCAGAGCACATCGAGTTGATGGCAGCCGCCATGGTCGACCGCCCCGAGGATGCCGACAAGGCCTTGGCTGACCTTGCCCTGATGGTTGGCGGCCTGGCGCTGGCCCGTGCCCTGGGTACCAGCGAGCTGTCTGATCGTATTCTGCGCGCCGCCAAATCGGCGGTGCTTTAACCCTGGAGCATGGCGATGACTACCCTGAGCTGGATTCGTGGTGTCAATGGCACCCTGGGCCGCCTGGCCCCCGAGCACGTCGCGGGCAAGATGCGCCGTGCCTTCATGACCCCGCGCAACCTGCCGCCACGGGATTGGGAGTTGCCCGTGCTGGCCAGCGCCGAGCGCATCACCCTGCGCTTCGGCTTGTCGGCCTTGCGCTGGGGCAAGGGGCCGACCGTGTTGCTGATGCACGGCTGGGAAGGGCGCCCGACCCAGTTTGCCGCGTTGATCGAAACCTTGGTCCAGGCCGGGCATACCGTGGTATCGCTGGAGGGGCCGGGGCATGGGCGTTCGCCCGGCGAGCAGGCAAATGTGGTGCTGTTTGCCCGAGCGCTGCTGGAGGCTGCCGCCGAACTGCCGCCGCTGCGCGCGGTTATTGGCCATTCCATGGGCGGCGCCAGTGTATTGCTGGCCCTGCAGATGGGGCTGCGCACAGAGGCAGCGGTCAGCATTGCCGCTCCGGCGCGGCTGTTGGGCGTACTGCGTGGCTTTGCCCATCGCCTGGGGCTTCCAGCGCGGGCGCGGGCGGCATTCATCCGCCAGGTGGAGCGGGATGTGGGCATGCAGATTGCGCGGCTGGATGTGACGGGTTACCAGCTGGAGTTGCCTGGGCTGGTGGTGCATGCCGCCGATGATGCGTTGGTGGCAGCCGATGAGGCCCAGGTCATCCACAAGGCCTGGTTCGATAGCCGCCTGATGCTGCTGGAGGCGGGTGGTCACCAGCGGGTGTTGTCCGATCCGCGTCTGAGTGCAGCGGTGCTGGAGCTGCTGGCCCGGGCTGGTGCGCCAGCGCGGCAAAGTGCCTGATGATGTTGCCTGTACTGGCCTCATCGCCGGCAAGCCAGCTCCCACAGGTACAGCGCAAGCCTTTGAACCAGCGCAGACCCTGTGGGAGCCGGCTTGCCGGCGATGAGGCCGGTAAATCCTCCACAAGGGCTGGACTTTTTTCTGCAGGGCCCTGCTAAATCCACTTTTGCTCCAAGGAAGCGAACATGAGCTGGGACCTGGCAACACCTTTCGTCATCGACCTGCGCGTCGGCAGCGAGGATATCGACGGCCTTGGCCACGCCAACAACGCGGTCTACGTCACCTGGCTGGAGCGCTGCGCCTGGCGCCACTCCCAGCGCCTGGGCCTGGACCTGGCCGAATATCGCCGGCTGGACCGGGCCATGGCCGTGGTGCGCCACGAAATCGACTACCTGGCCGCTGCCTACGAGGACGACGAGCTGCAACTGGCCACCTGGATCATCGACTGGGACCAGCGCCTGCGCATGACCCGGCGCTTCCAGCTCAAGCGCCCGCGCGACGGCGTGACCTTGCTGCGCGCCCAGACCACCTTTGCCTGTATCGAGCTGTCCAGCGGCAAGCCCAGGCGCATGCCGGTGGAGTTCCTCGACGGTTACGGCCCGGCGCTGATCGGCGCCTGAAACACCGGCAATTTTTGTTAGACTGCCGGCTTTTTCCGCCGAGACCCCGACATGCAAATTGCCCTGGCCCCCATGGAGGGGCTGGTCGACAACATCCTGCGCGACGTGCTGACCCGCGTGGGCGGTATCGACTGGTGCGTCACCGAGTTCATTCGCGTGTGCGACCGCCTGCTGCCGCCTTCCTCGTTCGACAAGCTGGCACCCGAGTTGCGCAATGGCGCGCGGACTGCCGCAGGGGTGCCCATGCGTGTGCAGCTGTTGGGCTCGGACCCTGTGTGCCTGGCGGAAAATGCCGCGCTGGCCTGCGAGTTGGGCGCACCGGTGATCGACCTGAACTTTGGTTGCCCGGCCAAGACCGTGAACAAGTCGCGTGGTGGAGCGGTGCTGCTCAAGGAGCCGGAGCTGCTGCACGCCATTGTGCGAGAGGTGCGCCGTGCCGTGCCGGCGCATATCCCGGTCACCTCGAAGATGCGCCTGGGTTTTGACAGCCCCGATGGCGCGCTGGAGTGTGCCACGGCGCTGGCCGAAGGCGGCTCGGCGCACCTGGTGGTGCATGCGCGGACCAAGGTCGAGGGCTACAAGCCGCCGGCCCACTGGGAGTGGGTGGCGCGGGTGCAGGATGTGGTCAAGGTACCGGTGTTCGCCAATGGCGAGATCTGGACCGTGGACGACTGGCGGCGCTGTCGTGAGGTCAGTGGTGCCGAAGACATCATGCTGGGCCGTGGGCTGGTTTCGCGCCCCGACCTGGGGCTGCAGATTGCCGCGGCGCGTGACGGGCGGGAGTACCAGCCGATGAGCTGGGACGACCTGCTGCCGTTGCTGCGCGAATTCTGGCGCCAGGCCCAGGCCAAGTTGTCGCCGCGCTATGCGCCGGGGCGGATGAAGCAGTGGCTTGCGATGCTGACCCGCAGTTATCCCGAAGCGGTTGTGCTGTTTGCCGAGTTGCGGCGGGAAGATGACTGTGCGCGGATCAGCAGGTTGCTGGGGGTTGAGGTGGCTTCCTTCGAAGCTTGTGTTGCCTGATCCGGCCCTTTCGCGGGCTCGCCCGCTCCCACAGGGGCCTCACGGATTCTGAGCCCTGTGCAGTACCTGTGGGAGCGGGCGTGCCCGCGAAGAGGCCATCAAATCCAATGCAGGAATCCAGATTTTTTCTGCTCCCCCCTTGAAAGCATTTCCCTCGGCCATATCTCTTGAGTACGCGATGCCGAAGTCGGGTCGCGTAATGACTTACTTGCTGAATCTCAGGAGTTCATGACCATGACCACCGCTTTCTCTCTCGCTCCACTGTTCCGCCATTCCGTTGGTTTCGACCGTTTCAACGACCTGTTCGAATCCGCGGCACGTAACGAGGCTGGTAGCAGCTACCCGCCCTACAACGTGGAAAAGCATGGCGATGACCACTACCGCATCGTGGTTGCTGCAGCCGGTTTCCAGGAAGAGGACCTCGACCTGCAGGTTGAAAAAGGTGTCCTGACCGTGACCGGTGGCAAGCGCGACAATGGCGCTGCTGAAGTGACCTACCTGCATCAGGGTATCGCGCAGCGCGCCTTCAAGCTGTCGTTCCGCCTGGCCGACCATATCGAAGTCAAGGCCGCCGGCCTGGCCAATGGCCTGCTCAGCATCGACCTGCTGCGCATCGTGCCTGAAGAAGCCAAGGCCAAGCGCATTCCGATCAATGGCGACAAGCCAGCGCTGAACTGATCGTGTAGAGGTGAAAAAGGGCACCCCCAGGGGTGCCCTTTTTTGTTGTAGCTGTTTTGTTAAAAACCGGAAGCTGGCGCGATCACTGTGGGAGCGGGCATGCCCGCGAAGCAGGCGACGCGGTGGATGGCACCGGCTGCGCCGGTGTTCGCGGGCATGCCCGCTCCCACAGGTTCTGCGCGCGGTTTCAGTAATCCGCCGGCGCCTCCAGCAACATCTGCCGGAACTCCGGCAACGGCAGCGGCCGGCTGTGCAAGTACCCTTGGTACAGGTGGCACCCCAGCCGTTCCAGGAACTCCAGCTGTTCGGTCAGCTCCACCCCTTCGGCAATCACCGCCAGGTCCAGGCTGCGGGCCATGGCGACGATGGCGCGGACGATTTCGGCGTCATTGGGGTCCACCGGTGCATCACGCACGAAGGTCTGGTCGATCTTCAGCGCATCCACCGGCAGGCGCTTCAGGTAGGTCAGCGAGGAGTAGCCGGTGCCGAAGTCATCCATGGCAAAGCTCACCCCGTAGCGCTTCAGCTCGCGCATCTTGCTGATGGTGTCTTCCAGGTTCTGGATGACGATGCCTTCGGTAATTTCCAGCTTGAGCATCTGCCGTGGCAGGCGGTAATCGTCCAGGCTGCGCAGTACCCGCCCGACAAAGTCGTTCTGGCGGAACTGCCGTGGGCTGATGTTCACGCACAGGCTGAAATCATCGGCGTCGATCAGCCCGTCGCCGAGCATGCGCGCGCAGGCATCGCAAGCTTCGTCGAGGATCCAGCTGCCAACTTCCAGGATCAGGCCGCTTTCTTCCAGCACCTGAATGAATTGCGCGGGCGGCTGCTGACCCAGTTGCGGATGGTGCCAGCGCAGCAGTACCTCGGCGCCGACGATGCGGTTGTCGCGGGCATCCACCTGTGGCTGGAAGTGCAGCGCCAGCTCGCCGCGGGCCAGGGCCAGGCGCAGGTCGTTTTCCATGCGCAGGCGCTCGCTGGCAGCCTTCTGCATGGTGGTATGGAACAGCTGGGTGGTGTTGCGCCCGGAGTCCTTGGCCCGGTACAGGGCGATATCGGCACGCTTGAGCAGGTCGGCCGGGGTGGCGCCGTGGTCAGGGATCAGCGCCACGCCGATGCTGGGTGTCACCTGCAGGCGCTGGCCGTCCAGCGACATCGGCTCGGCCAGCAGTTCGCGCAGGGTGTCGGCCAGCCCGCGGACTTTCTCTTCGACCAGCTCGCGGCTGCCTTCCAGGCCGCTGAGCAATACCACGAACTCGTCGCCACCCAGGCGCGCCACGGTGTCTTCCAGGCGCACGCTGGCTTCCAGCCGTGCGGTGATGATCTTCAGCACCGTGTCGCCCACCGGGTGGCCCAGCGAGTCGTTGATGTGCTTGAAGTGGTCGAGGTCAAGGAACAGCAGGGCGCCGCGCAGGTTGTGGCGCCTGAGCAGGGCGATCTGCTGGCTCAGGCGGTCCATCAGCAGGGCACGGTTGGGCAGGTTGGTCAGCGGGTCGTGGTAGGCCAGGTGGCGAATCTGTGCCTGGGCGTTCTTCAGCTGGCTGACATCGCGGGCGGTCAGCAGCAGGCAGTCCACCTCGTTGAGGGTGATCGGCTCCACCGACACCTCCACGGTAAGGATATCGCCACGCTTGTTGCGCCCCAGCATCTCGCGGTGGTGCACCCGGCCACGCTCGCGCAACTCGGCCAGCAGGGCGCTGCGCTGCTTGTCGTCGGCCCAGATGCCGATCTCGTACACCGTGCGGCCGACCACGTCGGCGGCGTTGTAGCCGGTCAGGCGGCAGAAACCGTCGTTGATTTCCAGGTAGCGACCGCTATAGCGTTCGGTGATGGTGATGGCGTCAGGGCTGGAGTGGAAGGCCTTGGCAAACTTCTCCTCGCTGGACTTCAGCGCCGCCTCGGCGCGCTGCTGCTGGGTGATGTCGCGCAGGGTGGTAACACTGCAAGGCTGGTCATCGACGGTGATGAGGCGGCTGGAAATCACGCAGGTCAGCGGTGCGCCATTGCGGTGGTTGACCACCACGGCGACGTTGCTCAGGGCCTGCTCGCGGATGACCCGCTCGATGCGTTGCGCGCGCTCGACTGACTCCGCCCACAGGCCGATTTCCTCGGCAGTGCGGCCGATCACCTGATCGGTGCCCCAGCCGAAGGTCTGGGTGAACGCCGGATTGATCTCGATGAACTGGCCAGTGTCCTGGCGAGTGACGCAGATCGGGTCGGGGCTGACCTGGAACAGGCTGGCGAACTTCTCTTCCGAGGCGCTCAGGCGCTGTTCGCGTTCCACCTGGTCGGTGATGTCGAGCAAGGTGCCAGCCATGCGCAGCGGGTTGCCCTGCTCGTCGCGGTACAGCCGGGCGCGGCTTTCGATGTAGCGCGAGATGCCGTTCTCCAGTTGTACCCGGTAGGTGATCTGGTAGTTGCCGGCAGGCCCTTCGCGCAGGCTGCGGTAGGCCTGGCGCATCGAGTTGCGCTCCTGCTCCGGTACCCCTTCGAAAAACGCGTCGAACGATTCGTGAAAGGGAATGGGCGGCAGGCCGTGCAGCTGTGCGGCCCGGGCCGAGCCGTAGAGCATGCCGCTGGGGATATGCCAGTCCCAGGTGCCCAGCTGTGCCGAGTCCAGGGCCAGGTCCAGGCGCTCCTGGCTGTCCTTCAGGGCCTGCTCGGCGCGCTTGCGTTCGGTAGTGTCGACGAAGGTGCTGATCAGATAGGTCACGCCTTCCAGCTCGATGCCCTGGGTGCAGAGGATGCCGTCATGCACCTTGCCGCTGATGGCGCGGAACTGCACCTCGAGGATCAGCGGGCCACTGTTGGCCCGGGTCGATTCCAGCATCTGGTGGCGTTGTTCGGGGTTGACCCACAGGCCCAGTTCCAGGCTGGTCTTGCCGATCACCTGGCTGCCGGGCCAGCCGAACATGTCTTCGAAGTGCTGGTTGACCTCGAAAATCATGCCGTCGTGGCGGCGGGTGAGCAAAATGGCATTGGGGCTGAGGTGGAACAGGGTGGCGAAGCGTTTTTCCGAATTGATCAGCGCCGTTTCCCGCTCGCGTTGGCGGGTGATTTCACGGATCACCCCGATCATCTGCGGCCGGCCGTTCGGGTCGTGGGTCAGGCTGCCGTTGATCTCCAGCCAGTGCAGGCTGCCGTCCGGCCAGCGGATACGGTGGCGCATGGCCTGTTCTACCGGTTCGCCGTTGAACACTGCCTGAAACACCTGGCGTGTACGCGCGCGGTCTTCCTCGGGCAGCAGGTCGAGGTAGTCGACATCGGCGGGGAGCGGGCGCTGCGGGTCGAAGCCGAACAGGGCCTGGGTGCCCCGTGACCAGCTGACCCGGCCGCTTTCGATATCCCATAGCCAGGCCCCCAGCCGCGCGCCGTTCAGCGCGGCGAGCAATTGCGGGGCGTTCTGCCAGGCCTGCTCGGACTCCTGAGGGTCGGCCGCAGGTATGCGCGGCAGGCGCAAAAAGCGATTCGCTGATTTGGGCATCGGTACCAGACCTTTGGCGTGTGACGCGTCCTTGGAGGTGGCAATACCGGGCTGACGACCGGTCAGGCGGGCCCTGCGTGGCTGTCGAGCAGGGCCATGAATGCCCTGGCCGCGTTCGATAGCGTACGCTCCGTGTGCAAAATGTAGCCTAGCTGGCGCGACAGCTGTATGCCCGGCAAGGCGATGGGTGCAACCTGTTCGTCGAGCATGGTGCGCGGCAGCACGCTCCAGGCCAGGCCGATCGACACCATCATCTTGATGGTTTCCAGATAGTTGGTGCTCATGGCGATGTTCGGCGTCAGGCCCTGGCTTTCGAACAGGCGCTGGACAATATGGTGGGTAAAGGTGTTGCCGCCGGGGAACACGGCCGGGTGGCGGGCGACGTCGGCCAGGCTGACCGTATGGTTGTTGGCCAGCGGGTGCTCGGGGGCGGCGACGAAGTCCAGGGCGTCGTCCCACACCGGCACGGCCTTGACCAGGTGGTGCGGCTCGGGCGCCAGGGTGATCACGGCAATCTCGGCGCGGCCATGGAGGATTTCGTCGTAGGCCTGTTCCGAATCCATGAACTGAATATCCAGCGCCACTGCCGGGTATTCCCGAGTGAAAGCCCGCAGCAGCGGGGGAAGGCGGTGCAAGCCGATATGGTGGCTGGTGGCAAGGGTCAGCCGACCACTCACTTCCCCGGTCAAATTGGTCAGTGCGCGCCGGGTATCATCAAGGACGTTGAGGATCTGGTAGGCGCGGGGCAGCAAGGCGCGGCCGGCCTCGGTCAGGGTCACCTCGCGGCCCAGCCGGTCGAACAGGCGCACATCCAGTTGCTGTTCCAGCCCGGCGATGCGCTTGCTGACGGCCGGTTGGGTCAGGAACAGGCGGTCGGCCGCCCCGGAAAAGCTACCGGTTTCGGCTATCGCGATGAAGGCGCTAAGGTTCGCCAGATCCATGGGGTTGTATTCCTGTTGGTTATCCAAAGCATAAAAATTATGAATTTGAGTTATTCAATTTAACCCCCTAGCATCGACCGCACAAGCCAAGGGGTCTTTGGCATAGAAAGACGCTGATGAGGAACAGTCTGATGGCTGGCAAAACGCTCTACGACAAACTCTGGGAAGCCCATGAGGTCAAGCGCCGTGATGACGGCTCGTCCTTGATCTACATCGACCGTCACATCATCCACGAAGTGACGTCGCCCCAGGCCTTCGAAGGCCTGCGCCTGGCCAACCGCAAACCCTGGCGCATCGACACCAACATCGCCACGCCGGACCACAACGTGCCGACCACGCCAGAGCGCAAGGGCGGTATCGAGGCCATCGTCGACCAGGTGTCGCGCCTGCAGGTGCAGACCCTCGACGAGAACTGTGACGAATACGGCATCGTCGAATTCAAGATGAATGACGAGCGTCAAGGCATCGTCCATGTCATCAGCCCGGAGCAGGGTGCCACCTTGCCTGGCATGACCGTGGTCTGCGGTGACTCGCACACCTCCACCCACGGCGCCTTCGGTGCCCTGGCGCACGGCATCGGCACCTCCGAAGTAGAGCACGTGCTCGCTACCCAGTGCCTGGTCGCCAAGAAGATGAAGAACATGCTGGTGCGCGTGGAAGGCCAGTTGCCTGCCGGCGTTACCGCCAAGGACATCGTCCTGGCCGTGATCGGCAAGATCGGTACTGCCGGTGGTAACGGCCACGCCATGGAATTTGCTGGCAGCGCCATCCGCGAATTGTCGATGGAAGGCCGCATGACCATCTGCAACATGTCCATCGAAGCCGGTGCCCGCGTAGGCCTGGTGGCGGTGGACGACACCACCGTTGCCTATGTCGAAGGCCGCCCGTACGCGCCGAAGGGCGAGCAGTGGAAGCAGGCGGTCGAAGCCTGGAAAGGCCTTGTTTCCGACGCTGATGCGGTGTTCGACACCGTGGTCGAGCTCGACGCTGCGCAAATCAAGCCGCAGGTCAGCTGGGGCACTTCGCCGGAGATGGTCCTCGCCGTCGACCAGCGCGTGCCGGACCCGGCTGCCGAGCCTGACTTGATCAAGCGTGGTTCGATCGAGCGTGCCCTCAAGTACATGGGCCTCGCCGCCAACCAGGCGATCACCGATATCAAGCTCGACCGCGTATTCATCGGCTCGTGCACCAACTCGCGCATCGAAGACCTGCGCGCCGCCGCCGAAATCGCCAAGGGCCGCAAGGTCGCTGCCAACGTCAAGCAGGCGCTGGTGGTGCCTGGCTCGGGCCTGGTCAAGGCCCAGGCCGAGCGTGAAGGCCTGGACAAGATCTTCCTCGAGGCCGGTTTCGAATGGCGTGAACCAGGCTGCTCGATGTGCCTGGCGATGAACCCGGACCGCCTGGAGAGCGGCGAGCACTGCGCGTCCACCTCCAACCGCAACTTCGAAGGCCGTCAGGGTGCCGGTGGCCGTACCCACCTGGTCAGCCCGGCCATGGCCGCCGCCGCCGCGGTGACCGGCCACTTCATCGATGTCCGCGAGTTGATCCAAGGGAGCGCAGCATGAAAGCCTTTACCCAGCACACTGGCCTCGTCGCGCCGTTGGACCGTGCCAACGTCGACACCGACCAGATCATCCCCAAGCAGTTTTTGAAGTCGATCAAGCGCACCGGCTTCGGCCCCAACCTTTTCGACGAGTGGCGTTACCTGGATGTGGGCCAGCCTTACCAGGACAACAGCAAGCGCCCGCTGAACAAGGAATTCGTGCTCAACCACGAACGCTACCAGGGTGCCAGCGTGTTGCTGGCGCGGGAGAACTTCGGTTGCGGCTCCAGCCGTGAGCACGCCCCATGGGCGCTGGACGAGTACGGCTTCCGCAGCGTGATCGCGCCGAGCTTTGCCGACATCTTCTTCAACAACAGCTTCAAGAACGGCTTGCTGCCGATCATCCTCAGCGACGAGGAAGTCGACGAGCTGTTCAAGCAGGTCGAAGCCATTCCGGGCTATCAGCTGACCATCGACCTGCAGGCGCAGGCGGTGACCCGTCCGGATGGCAAGGTGCTGCACTTCGAGATCGATGCGTTCCGCAAGCACTGCCTGCTCAACGGCCTGGACGACATTGGCCTGACCCTGCAGGACAGCGATGCGATCAAGGCCTTCGAAGGCAAGCACCGCGCCGGGCAGCCTTGGCTGTTCCGGGATGCCTGAATGATTTAGTTGGGTTTGCTGGCCTCATCGCCGGCAAGCCAGCTCCCACAGGAACTCCACAGGTCTGAAGGCTGTAGGTTCTCTGTGGGAGCTGGCTTGCCGGCGATAGGGCCAGTAGAGACAACCCGAAACCAGAAGGATCGAGACATGACCAGCACCCAGCACACCGATGTGGTCCAACGCCAGTTCGGCGAACAGGCCAGCGCCTACCTCAGCAGCGCTGTGCACGCCCAGGGCAGTGAATTCGCCCTGCTGCAGGCCGCGCTGGCGGGGCAGGGCCATGCCCGCGTGCTGGACCTGGGCTGCGGCGCCGGTCATGTCAGCTTCCACGTCGCTCCGTTGGTCGCCGAAGTGGTCGCCTACGACCTCTCGCAGGCCATGCTCGACGTGGTCGCCAGTGCCGCCGCCGAGCGCGGCCTGGCCAATATCACCACCGAGCGCGGTGCCGCCGAACGCCTGCCGTTCGCCGACGCTTCGTTCGACTTCGTCTTCAGCCGCTACTCGGCCCACCACTGGAGCGACCTGGGCCTGGCCCTGCGCGAAGTGCGCCGGGTGCTCAAGCCGGGTGGCGTGGCAGCGTTCATCGACGTGATGTCGCCGGGCAGCCCGCTGCTCGATACCTACCTGCAAACGGTCGAAGTACTGCGCGACACCAGCCACGTGCGCGATTATTCCGCCGCCGAATGGCAACGCCAGGTCAGCGAGGCTGGCCTGCATGTACGCAGCCACACCCGCCAGCCGCTGCGCCTGGAGTTTTCCAGCTGGGTCGAGCGCATGCGCACCCCCGAGCCAATGCGCGTGGCAATTCGCCAATTGCAGCAAGCCATGGGTGAAGAAGTACGGCAGTATTACCAGATCGAGGCCGATGGTTCGTTCAGCACCGATGTGCTGGTGTTGTGGGCCGAGCGTTAAGAACTTTTCGGTGGGGCCCGCTTGGCCGCACCGCGTGATTGGATAGAGGAAAGCATGAGCAAGCAGATTCTGATTCTCCCAGGTGACGGTATCGGCCCGGAAATCATGGCCGAGGCGGTCAAGGTGCTGGAGCTGGCCAACGACAAGTTCCAGCTCGGCTTCAGCCTGGAGCATGACGTGATCGGTGGCGCCGCCATCGACAAGCACGGCGTGCCGCTGGCCGACGAGACCCTGGAGCGTGCGCGCAAGGCCGATGCCGTGCTGCTGGGCGCCGTGGGCGGGCCGAAGTGGGACAAGATCGAGCGTGACATCCGCCCCGAGCGCGGCCTGCTGAAAATCCGTTCGCAACTGGGCCTGTTCGCCAACCTGCGCCCGGCCATCCTCTACCCGCAACTGGCCGATGCCTCGTCGCTCAAGCCAGAGATCGTTTCCGGCCTGGACATCCTCATCGTCCGTGAGCTGACCGGCGGTATCTACTTCGGTGCCCCGCGTGGCCAGCGCGAGCTGGAAAACGGCGAGCGCCAGGCCTACGACACCCTGCCGTACAGCGAAAGCGAAGTGCGCCGCATCGCCCGTGTCGGCTTCGACATGGCCCGCGTGCGTGGCAAGAAGCTGTGCTCGGTGGACAAGGCCAACGTCCTGGCTTCCAGCCAGCTTTGGCGTGAAGTTGTAGAGGACGTGGCCAAGGACTACCCGGATGTGGAACTGAGCCACATGTACGTCGACAACGCTGCCATGCAGCTGGTGCGCGCGCCCAAGCAGTTCGATGTGATGGTGACCGACAACATGTTCGGTGACATTCTGTCGGATGAGGCTTCCATGCTGACCGGTTCCATCGGCATGCTGCCTTCGGCGTCGCTGGATGCCGACAACAAGGGCATGTACGAGCCGTGCCACGGCTCGGCACCGGACATCGCAGGCCTTGGCATCGCCAACCCGCTGGCGACCATCCTGTCGGTGTCGATGATGCTGCGTTACAGCTTCAATCAGTCGGCTGCCGCCGAGGCGATCGAGAAGGCCGTGAGCCTGGTCCTGGACCAGGGCCTGCGCACCGGCGACATCTTCTCGGAAGGCTGCCGCAAAGTTGGTACGCAGGAAATGGGCGACGCAGTAGTCGCAGCGCTGCGGAATCTGTAATCTCTCTGGCCCGCCACCCAAAATTCCCGGTGGCGGCCCACTTTTAGCAAAGGTGTAGTTGCGATGAAACGTGTAGGTCTGATCGGTTGGCGCGGTATGGTCGGTTCCGTGCTCATGCAGCGGATGCTGGAGGAGCAGGATTTCGACCTCATCGAGCCGGTGTTCTTCACCACCTCCAATGTTGGCGGCCAGGGCCCGAACGTGGGCAAGGATACAGCTCCGCTCAAGGACGCTTATTCGATTGAAGAACTCAAGACCCTCGACGTGATCCTGACCTGCCAGGGCGGCGACTACACCAACGAGGTCTTCCCCAAGCTGCGTGAAGCCGGCTGGCAGGGTTACTGGATCGACGCCGCCTCGTCCCTGCGCATGCAGGATGACGCGGTGATCATCCTCGACCCGGTCAACCGCAAGGTCATCGACCAGCAGCTGGACGCGGGTACCAAGAACTACATCGGCGGCAACTGCACCGTCAGCCTGATGCTGATGGGCCTGGGTGGCCTGTTCGAAGCCGGCCTGGTCGAGTGGATGAGCGCCATGACCTACCAGGCGGCCTCGGGTGCCGGCGCGCAGAACATGCGCGAGCTGATCAAGCAGATGGGTGCTACCCATGCTGCCGTTGCCGATGACCTGGCCAACCCGGCCAGCGCCATCCTCGACATCGACCGCAAGGTTGCCGAGACCATGCGCAGCGAAGCCTTCCCGACCGAGAACTTTGGCGTGCCGCTGGCTGGCAGCCTGATCCCGTGGATCGACAAGGAACTGCCGAACGGCCAGAGCCGTGAAGAGTGGAAGGCCCAGGCCGAGACCAACAAGATCCTCGGCCGCTTCAAGAGCCCGATCCCGGTCGACGGCATCTGCGTGCGCATCGGCGCCATGCGTTGCCACAGCCAGGCGCTGACCATCAAGCTGAACAAGGACGTGCCGCTGGCCGACATCGAAGGCATGATCAGCCAGCACAACCCTTGGGTGAAGCTGGTGCCTAACCAGCGTGAAATCAGCATGCAGGAGCTGAGCCCGACCAAGGTTACCGGCACCCTGAACATCCCGGTTGGTCGTCTGCGCAAGCTGAACATGGGCTCCCAGTACCTGGGCGCGTTCACCGTAGGTGACCAGCTGTTGTGGGGCGCGGCCGAGCCGCTGCGTCGCATGCTGCGGATTCTGCTGGAGCGTTGATCGTTCCGGTCTGACCGAAAACCCGCGCTGGTGACAGCGCGGGTTTTTTTATTTCCGATCCATCCCGGCCGGCCCGGCTCTTCTCTGCTTTTGCTTTTGCTTTTGCTTTTGCTTCTAGGCGCGCGATAGTTCAGGCGCCGCCGATTGCGACTTCAGGAGGCCGAGCGAAGGGACTGCGGAGGGAGGTGACGGGCATGGATGCCCGTCAAGCGCTGAGGCCCCATGGATGGGGCCTGCAGCGCGTACTCCCGGGAGCAGGCCCGTAGCGAGGGGACCCCGGAGCG
>NZ_NEJX01000033.1:0-29589 GCF_002113245.1 Pseudomonas sp. B13(2017) | reverse complement strand
CGAACCTTAACCCTTCGACGCCGAATAGATTGCGGCAAGCCAACTACGCATCCAGATTCAGTATTGCAGAAACTGGGAGGACCATAGATGTGGGAGCGGGCGTGCCCGCGAAGAGGCCGGTACAGGCGACGAAAGTCTGGAGTAGACTGCACCACCTCCGCATTCATAAGGACGTTGCCATGCTGAAGATCTGGGGCCGCAAGAATTCGAGCAATGTGCGCAAGGCGCTGTGGATCGCCCACGAACTGGGCCTGGATTTCGAGTCGATCGACGCCGGCGGCGCCTTCGGCGTGGTCAACGAGCCGCACTACCGCGCGCGCAACCCCAACGGCCTGGTGCCGATGCTGGAGGACGGCGACCTGACCCTGTGGGAGTCCAACACCATCGTCCGCTACCTGTGCGCCGAATACGGTGCGGAGCAGGGCTGGTACCTGGACGACCCGCGTCAGCGCGCCCTGGCGGACAAGTGGATGGACTGGACCACCTCGTCCTTCGCCACGCCGTTCCGCCCACTGTTCTGGGGCCTGTTGCGCACCCCGGAAGACCAGCGCGACTGGGTGGCGATCAACGCTGCGCACAAGCAATGCGCCCAGCTGCTGGCCATTGCCGACGAAGCCCTGGCCAAACAACCGTACCTTTCCGGTGACCAGATCGGCATGGGCGACATCCCATTGGGAAGCTTCATCTATGCCTGGTTCGAAATGCCCATCGAGCGCCCGGCCATGCATCACCTGGAGGCCTGGTACGAGCGCCTCAAGGCCCGCCCTGCGTACCAGGCAGCGGTAATGACTGCGCTGACCTGATCGAACACCACGGCTACTTCGATAGTCATTATCAATACACATGACTGTACTTGTGCGGCCAGGCCAAGCACCATTGGCCGCACTCACTGCGCCAGTGCCTTTACCTGGCGTGTCCTGCACCTTTTTCTCGGTAAGTGACCCGCTATGAGTTCCGCCCTGTCCATCCGACAGCTGACCAAGACCTACGGCAACGGCTTCCAGGCCCTCAAGGGCATCGATCTGGATGTTGCCGAAGGCGACTTCTTCGCCTTGCTCGGCCCCAACGGCGCGGGCAAGTCCACCACCATCGGCATCCTCTCCACCCTGGTCAACAAGACCAGCGGCACGGTCAACGTGTTCGGCCACGACCTGGACCGCGAGCCGTCGGCGCTCAAGCGTTGCCTGGGCGTGGTGCCGCAGGAGTTCAACTTCAACCAGTTCGAGAAAACCTTCGACATCGTCGTGACCCAGGCCGGTTACTACGGCATCCCGCCCAAGGTGGCCAAGGAGCGTGCCGAGCAGTACCTGACCCAGCTCGGCCTGTGGGACAAGCGTGACGTGCAGTCGCGTTCGCTGTCGGGGGGCATGAAGCGCCGCCTGATGATTGCCCGCGCGCTGATCCACGAGCCGCGCCTGCTGATTCTCGACGAGCCCACCGCCGGTGTGGACATCGAACTGCGCCGTTCGATGTGGAGCTTCCTCACCGAGCTGAACCAGAAGGGCATCACCATCATCCTCACCACCCACTACCTGGAAGAGGCCGAGCAGCTGTGCCGTAACATCGGCATCATCGACCACGGCACCATCGTCGAGAACACCAGCATGCGCCAACTGCTGGGCAAGCTGCATGTCGAAACTTTCGTCCTCGACATCAAGCAGGACCTGGCCACTGCACCGGTGCTGCAGGGCTACCCGTGCCGGTTGCTGACCCCGCACACCCTGGAAGTGCAGGTGGAAAAGGACATCGGCATCACTGCGTTGTTCGGCCAGCTGGCGCTGCAGAACATCGAGGTGCAGAGCCTGCGCAACAAGACCAACCGACTCGAGGAGCTGTTCGTGTCCCTGGTGGAAAAAAACCTGTCGAAGGTGGCCGTATGAGTGTGGAACTGCGCACCAACTGGGTCGCCCTGAACACCATCGTCTACCGCGAAGTGCGGCGCTTCCTGCGTATCTGGCCGCAGACCCTGCTGCCGCCGGCGATCACCATGGTTCTGTACTTCGTCATCTTCGGCAACCTGATCGGCCGGCAGATCGGCGACATGGGTGGCTTCACCTACATGGAGTACATCGTGCCGGGGCTGATCATGATGTCGGTGATCACCAACTCCTACGGCAACGTGGTGTCGAGCTTCTTCGGCAGCAAGTTCCAGCGCTCCATCGAAGAGCTGATGGTGTCGCCGGTATCGCCACACACCATCCTCGTCGGTTATGTGCTGGGTGGCGTGCTGCGTGGCTTGGCGGTGGGTGTGATCGTGACTTTCCTGTCGCTGTTCTTCACCCACCTGCAGGTGCACCACCTGGGCGTGACCGTGGTCGTGGTGCTGCTGACCGCCACCATTTTCTCGCTGCTGGGCTTCGTCAACGCGGTGTTCGCGCGCAACTTCGACGACATCTCGATCATCCCGACCTTCGTGCTGACGCCGCTGACCTACCTGGGCGGGGTGTTCTACTCGATCAACTTGCTGCCGCCGTTCTGGCAGACCGTGTCGTTGGCCAACCCGGTGCTGCACATGGTCAACTCGTTCCGCTACGGCATCCTAGGGGTGTCGGATATCAGCATTGGCACGGCGATTACCTTCATGCTGGTCGCCACCGCGGTGCTCTACCTGGTGTGCGTTCGCCTGCTGGTCAGCGGCCGCGGCATGCGTGCCTGAAACCTTGCACCGGCATTGGCGCAGACGCCACTGCCGGCCCACCCACCAGCGCCAGTAGAGCATGGTGGTGAAGTAGCCAAGGATGCCCAGCACCACACCGCACACTACCGAGCCGAGCAGGAAAGGTTGCCACAAGGTCGACAGCTGGTCGGTGATCCACTGGAAAGTCAGCTCGTCGGGCAGGGTGCGCGGCGGTACCTGCATCAGCCAGGCGCCGGTCATGTAGGTGACGAAGAACACCGGTGGCATGGTCAGCGGGTTGGTCAGCCAAACCAGGCTGACCGCGATCGGCAGGTTGCCGCGCAGCGGAATGGCCAGCGCGGCAGCCAGCAGCATTTGCGCCGGCATCGGGATCAGCGCCGCGAACAGGCCAACGCCCATGGCCCTCGCCACCGAATGGCGGTTCAGGTGCCAGAGGTTCGGGTCATGCAGCAACTTGCCGAAAAAGCGTAAGGACTTGTGTTCCCGAATACTGGTCGGGTCCGGCATGTAGCGTTTGAAAAGTCGGCGCGGCATGTAGGCTCCCGGAGCGTTGATCCGGGCAGTATGCCCTGATTCCCGCTCAGCCTCGTTTAGAGTTTGTGACAATTGTTGAGCAAGCGCTGCCGGCAATTGGGCTATGCCTCAGAAGGTGATTTCGCTTCTGGAGCTCTACTTCATGCGCACAGGGATGTTTGCGCTCGCGCTCGGGCTGTTGTGCCTGGGCTTTCTCCCCGCATTGCCATCGGTCGGATGGCTGGTGCTGCTGGTTGTAGTCGGTGGCCTCGGCCTGTTCACCCGACTGTGGCCGCTGGGCTGTTTTCTGTTGGGCCTGTGTTGGGCCTGCTGGTCTGCGCAGCAGGCCCTGGATGACCGCCTGGCACCCGGGCTGGATGGCCGCACCTTGTGGCTTGAGGGCCAGGTGGTCGGCCTGCCGACCCGGACTGCGCAGGGTGTGCGCTTCGAGCTGGACGCGGCCCGCTCGCGGCGGGCAGAGCTGCCGCAGCGCCTGCAACTGAGCTGGTTCGACGGCCCGCCGCTGCGCGCGGGCGAGCAGTGGCGGCTGGCGGTGACCTTGCAGCGCCCGGCCGGGCTGCTCAACCCGCATGGGCCGGACCGTGAGGCGCAATTGCTGGCGCGGCGGGTCGGTGCGACCGGTACGGTCAAGGCCGGGCAGTTGCTGGCGCCGGTTGCCGGCGGCTGGCGCGACACGCTGCGCCAGCGCCTGCTGGCAGTGGACGCCAATGGCCGGCAGGCAGCGTTGGTGGCGCTGGTGCTTGGCGACGGGGCGGGCCTGGCCCGAGAGGACTGGCAAACATTGCAGGCCACCGGCACGGTGCACCTGCTGGTGATCTCTGGCCAGCACATCGGCCTGGTTGCCGGCTTGTTGTATGGCCTGGTTGCCGGGCTGGCGCGTTGGGGGCTGTGGCCCGCTCGGTTGCCCTGGCTGCCTTGGGCGTGTGGCTTGGCCATGGCTGCGGCACTGGCCTACGGTTGGTTGGCTGGTGGCGGTGTACCGGTGCAGCGTGCCTGCCTGATGCTGACCGTGGTGTTGCTCTGGCGCCTGCGCTTTCGCCACCTTGGTGCGACCTTGCCGTTGCTGCTTGCGCTGGTTGCCGTGCTGCTGGTGGAGCCGTTGGCCGCGCTGCTGCCCGGGTTCTGGCTGTCGTTCGCGGCCGTGGCCACGCTTGGCTATTGCTTCAGTGCCCGCCTGGGCGGCTGGCGGCCCTGGCAGGCCTGGACGCGGGCGCAATGGGTGATTGCCATCGGTTTGCTGCCGGTGCTGCTGGCTACGGGCTTGCCCGTGAGCCTGAGTGCGCCGCTGGCCAACCTTGTTGCGGTGCCTTGGGTCAGCCTGGCGGTACTGCCGTTGGCGTTGCTGGGGACCTTGCTGCTGCCGCTGGGCGGGGTAGGGGAGGTGCTGTTGTGGCTGGCGGGTGGTCTGCTCGATGGGCTTTTCCGGCTGCTGGAGTTGGTGGCGCAACAGCAGTCGGCGTGGCTGCCAGCAGTTCTGCCGTTGTGGGCCTGGCTGCTGGTGTGCCTGGGTACGTTGCTGGTTTTGATGCCCCGTGGCGTACCACTGCGCGGGTTGGGTGGCGTGATGCTGCTGGCGCTGTGGGTACCCCGGGAGACGGTGCCGTTCGGCCAGGTCGAGGTCTGGCAGCTGGACGTCGGCCAGGGGCTGGCGGTGCTGTTGCGCACCCGGCATCACGACCTGCTGTACGACGCCGGGCCGGCCAGGGGGGAGAGCGACCTGGGCGAGCGGGTGGTGTTGCCGACCTTGCGCAAGCTGGGGGTGGGCAGCCTGGACCTGATGCTGGTCAGCCACGCCCATGCCGACCACGCCGGTGGTGCTGGCGCAATCATGCGTGGCCTGCCGGTCGAACGGGTGATCGGCGGCGAAGTGCTGGATGACATGCAACTGCAGCCTTGTGTCAGTGGCGACCAGTGGACGTGGGATGGCGTGCGCTTTTCGCTGTGGCGCTGGGCTGATGGGCAGAGCAGCAATGACCGTTCCTGTGTGCTGCTGGTCGAGGCGCAGGGTGAGCGGTTGTTTCTGGCGGGAGATATGGAAGCCAGTGCCGAACGGGCTTGGCTTGCGGCCACAGAAGCGCCGCGGATCGACTGGCTGCAGTCGCCGCACCATGGCAGCCGCAGTTCGTCCAGCGAGGCCTTCATCCGCGCCACGGCGCCGCGCGGGGTACTGATTTCGCGCGGGCGCAACAACAGCTTCGGGCACCCGCACGCACAGGTGGTCGAACGATATCGGCGGCATGGGGTGGTGATGCATGACACAGCGGAGCAGGGGGCGTTGCGGTTGGTGTTGGGGAGACTGGGGGAGGTCGAGAGTGTGCGCCGACAGAGGCGTTTCTGGAGGGATGCGGGCGGTGGCTGAGCTGGCCCTTTCGCGGGTAAACCCACACAGGGACGGCGTCGCACTTGAGATCACGCGGTACCTGTGGGAGCGGGCATGCCCGCGAACACCGGCAAAGCCGGTGCCATCCACCGCGTCGTCTTTTTCGCGGGCGCGCCCGCTCCCACAGGTACTGCGCTGGCTTCGAGTTGATGCTGAATCTGTGGGAGCGGGTTCACCCGCGAAAGGGCCAGTTCAGCCACCCGACAGCTCAAGGTAGAAACCGGGTAGGGCAATTCCCTGACCTCCGGCAGATGAGCCCCCGGCGCGCCTATGGTAGAGTGGCGGCCTTTTTCCGAAGGGGCGTTTACTGTGTGGGAATTGGTCAAGTCCGGTGGTTGGATGATGCTGCCGATCATTCTGAGCTCCATCGCTGCCATGGCTATCGTCGTCGAGCGCCTGTGGACCCTGCGCGCCAGCCGCGTCACCCCGCCGCATCTGCTGGGTCAGGTGTGGATGTGGATCAAGGACAAGCAACTGACCAGTGACAAGCTCAAGGCCCTGCGCGCCGATTCGCCACTGGGCGAAATCCTTGCCGCCGGTCTGGCCAACTCGCGCCATGGCCGCGAAATCATGAAGGAATGCATCGAGGAGGCCGCCTCGCGCGTCATCCACGAACTGGAACGCTACATCAGCACCCTCGGCACCATCGCCGCCATGGCCCCGCTGCTGGGCCTGCTGGGCACCGTGCTGGGCATGATCGACATCTTCAGCGCCTTCATGGGCTCGCAGATGACCGCCAACGCCGCAGTGCTGGCCGGTGGTATCTCCAAGGCCCTGGTCACCACTGCGGCCGGCCTGATGGTCGGTATCCCGGCGGTGTTCTTCCACCGTTTCCTGCTGCGCCGCATCGACGAGCTGGTAGTCGGCATGGAACAGGAAGCGATCAAGCTGGTGGAAGTGATCCAGGGCGACCGTGAAGTGGAAGTGGCCGGAGGCAAGGCGTGAAGTTCCGGCGCAATCGTCAGCGGGAGAGCGTCGACATCAACCTGGCGTCGCTGATCGACGTGGTGTTCGTCCTGCTGCTGTTCTTCGTGGTCACCACCACCTTCACCCGCGAGACCCAGCTGCGCGTCGAGCTGCCCGAAGCCGCCAGCGCCGAGCAGGCGCCGCCCGACCAGGGCAAGCTGGTGGAAATCACCATCAGCGCCGAAGGCGTGTACTCGGTGAACAACCACCTGCTGCCCAAGAGCGACCTGGCCACCCTGAGCGAAGCGATCGAGCGTGAGTCGGGCGGCGACAACAAGCTGCCGCTGGCCATCAGCGCCGACGGCAAGACCCCGCACCAGGCTGTGGTCACCGCGATGGATGCCGCCGGCAAGCTCGGTTTCAGCCAGTTGCGCATGACCACCGTCGAGGCGGCCCAGGGCACGCCTTGATGGCCTTCGCCGACCGTCTGCTCGCCGCCTGGTACGCTGGGCACCCGGCCCTGGCGCTGCTGCGCCCGCTGGAGGCACTGTATCGCCGCGTGGTCACGCGCAAGCGGGCGCGCTTTCTCAATGGCGAAAGTGCCAGCTACCGGGCCCCGGTGCCGGTCATCGTGGTGGGTAACATCACCGTGGGCGGTACCGGCAAGACGCCGATGATCCTCTGGCTGATCGAGCACTGCCGCCAGCAGGGGCTGAAGGTGGGCGTGGTCAGCCGTGGCTATGGCGCCAAGCCCCCGCAGCTACCCTGGCGCGTGCAGGCCGACCAGGCCGCCCAGCAGGCCGGCGATGAACCGCTGCTGATCGTGCAGCGCACCGGCGTGCCGCTGATGATCGACCCCGACCGCTCCCGCGCCGTGCAGGCACTGCTGGCCAGCGAACCCCTCGACCTGATCCTGTGTGACGACGGCATGCAGCACTACCGCCTGGCCCGTGACCTGGAACTGGTGCTGATCGATGCTGCCCGCGGCCTGGGCAATGCCCGCTGCCTGCCGGCGGGGCCGTTGCGTGAGCCGGCCGAACGCCTGCACGAGGCTGACGCGGTGCTGTTCAACGGCGCCAGCGCAGACCGCGCCGATGGCTTCGGCTTCTGCCTGCAGCCGTCCGCCCTGGTCAACCTGCGCAGCGGCGAGCGCCGCGCGCTCGACCATTTCCCCGCAGGCCAACGCCTGCACGCGGTGGCCGGTATCGGCAACCCGCAACGTTTCTTCAATACCCTGCTGGGGCTAAACTGGCAGCCGGTGCCGCATCCCTTTGCCGACCATGCGCAGTTCAGCGCCCAGAGCCTGGCCTTCAGCCCGCCGCTGCCGCTGGTCATGACCGAAAAGGATGCGGTGAAATGCCGGGCCTTCGCCGCTGACGACTGGTGGTACCTGGCCGTCGAGGCGCAGCCCACGCCGGCTTTCAGCGCCTGGTTCGACAACCAGTTGCAACGCTTGCTGCGCAAGCCCTGAGCCCTTTTTCAATTCCCGGCCACCTGGCCTAAAGGAAGCCTCAAATGGACACCAAACTGCTCGATATTCTGGCCTGCCCGATCACCAAGGGCCCGCTCAAGCTCAGTGCCGACAAGACCGAGCTGATCAGCAAGGGCGCCGGCCTGGCCTACCCGATCCGCGACGGCATCCCGGTCATGCTGGAAAGCGAGGCGCGCACCCTGACCGACGACGAGCGTCTGGACAAATGAGCCTGGATTTCACCGTGGTGATCCCCGCCCGGCTGCGCTCCACGCGCCTGCCGGGCAAGCCATTGCTGTCGATCGCCGGCAAGCCGATGGTGCAGCATGTGTGGGAACAGGCCCGCAAGAGCGGCGCCAGCCGCGTGGTCATCGCCACCGACGACGCCAGCATCGTAGAGGCCTGCAAGGCCTTCGGCGCCGAAGTGCTGCTGACCCGTGCCGACCATGAGTCCGGCACCGACCGCCTGGCCGAAGTGGCCGCGCACCTCGGCCTGCCTGCCGATGCCATCGTGGTCAACGTGCAGGGCGACGAACCGCTGATCCCGCCGGTGATCATCGACCAGGTGGCAGCCAACCTGGCAGCGCATCCGGAAGCCGGCATCGCCACCCTGGCCGAACCGATCCATGAGCCGGAAACCGTGTTCAACCCCAACGCGGTCAAGGTAATCAGCGACAAGAACGGCCTGGCCCTGACCTTCAGCCGTGCGCCGCTGCCCTGGGCCCGCGATGCGTTTGCCAAGGACCGCAACCTGTTGCCAGAAGGCGTGCCGTATCGCCGCCACATCGGCATGTACGCCTACCGCGTCGGCTTCCTGCAGGACTTCGTCAGCTGGGGCCCGTGCTGGCTCGAGCAGACCGAAGCGCTGGAGCAGCTGCGTGCCCTGTGGCATGGCGTACGCATCCACGTCGAAGACGCCATCGAGGCGCCTGCCGTGGGCGTGGATACCCCTGAAGACCTGGAGCGCGTACGGCGCTTGCTGGAGGCCTGATGCGCGTCCTGTTCGTCTGCCTCGGCAATATCTGTCGCTCGCCCACCGCCGAAGGCGTACTGCGCCATCAGTTGCAGGCTGCCGGGCTTGCCGACCGGGTGCATGTGGCCTCGGCCGGCACCGGCGACTGGCACGTCGGCAAGGCGCCTGACAGCCGCACCTGCAAGGCAGCGCTGGCGCGTGGCTATGACCTTTCGCAGCAACGCGCCCAGCAGGTCAAGGCGGCGCACTTTGCCGAATATGACCTGATCCTGGCCATGGATGAGAGCAACCTCGGCCACTTGCGTGCGATGCGCCCGCACACCGCCGTGGGGGAGCTCGACCTGTTCCTGCGCCGCTATGGCGCAGCGCTGGATGAAGTGCCAGACCCGTACTACGGCGGCGCCGATGGCTTCGAGCAGGTGCTCGACCTGGTTGAAGCGGCGTGCCAGGCGCTGGTCCTGGAAATCAAGGGGCGGCTATGACAGTGCAGTGGCAGGAGCAGGTATCGCTCAAGCCTTACAACACCTTTGGCATCGACGTGAAGGCGCGGTATTTCACCCAGGCACATGATGACCAGGAGGTGCGCCAGGCGCTGGCCCAGGCGCAGCAAGGCGGCGTGCCGGTGCTGGTGATTGGCGGTGGCAGTAACCTGCTGCTGACCCGCGATATCGATGCGCTGGTGCTGCATATGGCCAGCCGTGGCCGACGCGTGCTCAGCGACGATGGCGAACGTATCGTGGTCGAGGCCGAGGCCGGTGAGCCGTGGCACCCGTTCGTGCAGTGGACACTGGCGCAGGGATATTGCGGGCTGGAGAACCTCAGCCTGATCCCCGGTACCGTGGGCGCCGCACCGATGCAGAACGTCGGTGCCTATGGCGTGGAGATCAAGGATGTGTTCGTCGGTCTGACCGCCCTGGATCGCGAGACCGGCGAGTTGCGTGACTTCGGCCTGGCGGAATGTGCCTTCGGTTATCGCGACAGCCTGTTCAAGCGCAACCCCGGGCGTTGGTTGATCCTGCGTGTGCGCTTTGCCTTGAACCGTACGCTGCAGGCCCACCTGGACTACGGTCCGGTGCGCCAGCGCCTGGCGGAGCAGGGCGTGACCGAGCCGACCGCGCAGGCGATCAGCGAGGCGATCTGCAGCATTCGCCGCGAGAAGCTGCCAGACCCTGCCGAGCTGGGTAATGCCGGGAGTTTCTTCAAGAACCCGGTTGTCTCGGCGGAACAGGTCGAGGGTATGCGTGCGCAGTACCCAGGTGTGGTGGCTTATCCCCAGGCCGATGGGCAGATGAAGCTGGCGGCTGGCTGGCTGATCGAACAGGCAGGCTGGAAGGGTCATCGCGAGGGGGATGCCGGGGTGCATCGTTTGCAGTCGCTGGTGCTGGTCAACTACGGTCAGGCGAGCGGGGCGCAGATGCATGCGCTGGCGAGGCGGATCCAGGCGGATGTCCTCCAGCGGTTCGGGGTCGAACTGGAGATGGAGCCTAATCTCTACTGATAGATCGGCCAGGCACGCCTTTTCGCGGCTGAAACCGCCCCCCCGCAGGTACCGCGCAGGTTTCCTGATCGCGCGGCGCCTGCGGATTCAGCGGTTGCCGTTACGGCCAATTCGGACCGCGACTCCTAGAGCAGTTTTTTCAGCTTCTTGGTCCACTCGAAAGTGGTTGGCTGCAGCGCATTATCACCTTCCTTCACGCCGTCGCGGTCCACCGCGTAGGAAAAGATGCCTCCCTTGGTTCCCTGACTTGGGTTCCACTTGGTTTTTTGATAGGCATAACTGGATTCAAACGGTGTCATCACATCGTACTTGCGCATGCTGTCTTCCTCATAGAACGTGAAGCCAGGCACAAATTTCGATGGAGGGACATAACCTTCGAACGCCCGGTTGTATTTTGTTTGTACGCGATCTGGGAGATGACCGTATGACTGGAATAGCAGATAGTCCATGTTCGACACCTGTGAGCGAATCAACCCGACATCGCCTTCCTCGTTGGCGTCGTAGATGAACAGTCGGTCGTTACCCAGCAGTTTTCTCAACTTTCCTGAAATAACTTCGGCCCGCTGGCGTTCGTCATCTCCCAAAGGGTGCTCGGTATTTATATCAAGGCCATCCAGACCTTTCGTGGAGCTGAAGAAGCTTTCGAAGATCTTTTCTGCTGTCGCATCAGGTTTGAGTAGTTCACTAATATGCAGTGAGCGGACGACCTTGATCTGCTTCTTGTGGAGTGCGGGAATGATCTTGTCTTCGAGTGCGTGCCAGAAATTTTGCGGCTCGCTGCCATTGGTACGGAGTAATGCGATATCTACTTCCTCCGGCAAGTCGCTCAGAGATACCTTGTTTTCGTGGTTGCCGGTTGAAATGTCGCGCCAGCAGCGGAAAATGCACGCCATGATGCCTGATTGACTTTTCATTTACGTCTCCGGTGAATGCGTGATGAAGGATGCGCTTCAACGCTAGCACCGGTGGGTGAATGGCTCATACTGGCAGAATTGCTAGGTATGGGCAGTACGTCTCTTTAAAAGAAGGGCATCAAGGAGGCGTTCCCGAGCCATGAAAAAGCCCCGCCAGTTCGCACTGGCGGGGCTTTTTCATTCAGCCTTGGCTATCAACCGTGATGAGGCTTTTGCTCATCGCTGGTTTCCAGGGCTGGCTCCTCGGTGGCTGCAGCAGCTTCCTGTGCGGCCTTGGCGGCAGCCTCGGCCTCACGCTTGCGGCGACGCACTTCACGCGGGTCGTTCGGCGCACGGCCGTTGGCCAGCATGACAGTGGCAGGTTCCACCGCCGCAGGGGCTTCGACCGGTGCAGGCTCGATGGCCACTGGGGCAGGCTCGGCCACCACTTCTGGCTGGGCTTCGACAACCGGAGCGGCTTCGACCACGGCCGGGGCCTGCTCGATTTCACCGGCCTCGACGGCAGGCGCTTCTACCGGTGCTTCGGCAACTACTACCGGTTCGGCAGCAGGTGCTTCGTCTACCACTGGCTGCGGAGCGACTTCGACCACTGGCTCGGCAGTTGCCTCGACCACGGCCACAGGCTCGCTGACCGGCTGCTCGACCACCGGGGCCACAGCCACTTCTTCAGCCTCGGCAGCAGCTTCGGCCTGTTCGACCTTCTCGGCCTGCTCGACCGGCTGGGCGACTTCGCTGTTGTCGGTTTCCGCTACGGTGGCGACTTCGGCGGTGGCAAGCTCGGCCTGCTGGTTGGCCTGGGCTTCGGCGTCGGCACTGATGTTGCTGCTGGCGACAGCGGCAGTCACGGCCAGGCCGGCGGCCAGTTCGGCACCCAGCTCGGTGGCCTGGTGCGGTTGTGGCTGCTCTTCGCTGCCTTCTTCCTCGCTGCCATCGATCAGCTCGCCGTTGGCGTTACGCTGACGCTCACGACGGTTGCTGCGACGACGCTGGCCACGGGAACGGCGGCGCGGGCGCTCGCCATCGGTGCCTTCCTGTTCGTCCTGCAGCAGCTCTTCGTTCGGCAGTTGCTCTTCGGCCAGCTCGGCAGCCTGCTCGGCGGCTTCTTCGGCTACGCGTGGCTGACGCTCTTCGCGTGGTGGGCGAGGGGCACGTTCTTCGCGTGGAGCACGTTCTTCACGAGGTGCGCGCTCTTCACGAGGAGCGCGTTCTTCACGCGGAGCACGCTCCTCACGCGGTGCGCGTTCTTCACGTGGAGCACGCTCTTCACGTGGGGCGCGTTCCTCGCGAGGTGCACGCTCTTCACGCGGGGCACGTTCTTCGCGTGGGGCACGCTCTTCACGGGCTACACGCTCCTCGCGCGGCTGACGTTCCTCACGCTCGGCAGGGGTAGCGTCCAGTGGCTCACGCAGTTCGCGCACGCGCTCTTCGCCACGGTTGCCGCGGCGGTCTTCGCGTGGCTGGCGTGGAGCACGCTCTTCGCGTGGAGCACGTTCTTCACGCGGCGCACGCTCTTCGCGTGGGGCGCGTTCCTCACGTGGTGCGCGCTCTTCGCGCGGGGCACGTTCTTCACGAGGAGCACGTTCTTCACGAGGTGCGCGCTCGGCACGCTCTTCACGCGGCTTGCGCTCTTCGTCGCGGCGGCCGTTGCGGTTGCGGCTCTGCTGGCGGCCGTTGCGGCGTTCTTCGTTGCGTGGGCTGCGCTCGGCTGCCGGCTTCTCGGCGGCAGTGTCAACCGGCGCTGCGGCAGGCTCTTCCTTGCCGGCGAACAGGCTTACCAGCGATTTCACCAGGCCCTTGAACAGGCTTGGCTCCGGGGCGACCGGGGCAGGGGCGACCGGTGCGGCAGGCTGCGGCTCTTCGACAGTGGCCGGTACCGGCGCGTTGGCGCGGGCCGGGGCGGTCTTGACCGCGGCTTCCTGGCGAACCAGGGTGCGAGTGGCGGTCGGCTGCGGCGCTTCTTCGGCTTCGGCGGCGGCGATCTCGTAGCTGGACTGGTTGCTCAGCACTTCCGGGTTGTCGTCGCGCAGGCGCTGGACTTCGAAGTGCGGGGTTTCCAGGTGATCGTTCGGCAGGATGATGATGCGCGCACGGGTACGCAGTTCGATCTTGGTGATCGAGTTGCGTTTCTCGTTGAGCAGGAAGGCAGCCACCGGGATCGGCACCTGGGCGCGAACTTCGGCGGTGCGGTCCTTCAGGGCCTCTTCTTCGATCAGGCGCAGGATGGCCAGCGACAGAGATTCGACGTCACGGATGATGCCGGTGCCGGAGCAGCGTGGGCAGACGATGCCGCTGCTTTCGCCCAGCGAAGGGCGCAGGCGCTGACGGGACATTTCCAGCAGGCCGAAGCGCGAGATGCGGCCGACCTGAACGCGGGCGCGGTCGGCTTCCAGGCACTCGCGAACACGTTCTTCGACGGCGCGCTGGTTTTTCGCCGGGGTCATGTCGATGAAGTCGATGACGATCAGGCCGCCGATGTCACGCAGGCGCAGCTGGCGGGCGATTTCCTCGGCCGCTTCCAGGTTGGTCTGCAGGGCGGTTTCTTCGATGTCGCTGCCTTTGGTGGCGCGCGCCGAGTTGATGTCGATGGACACCAGGGCTTCGGTCGGGTCGATCACGATCGAACCGCCGGACGGCAGGTCGACCACGCGCTGGAAGGCGGTCTCGATCTGGCTTTCGATCTGGAAGCGGTTGAACAGCGGCACGCTGTCTTCGTACAGCTTCACCTTGCTGGCGTACTGCGGCATCACCTGCCGGATGAAAGTCAGGGCTTCTTCCTGGGCATCGATGCTGTCGATCAGCACTTCGCCGATGTCCTGGCGCAGGTAGTCGCGGATGGCGCGAATGATGACGTTGCTTTCCTGGTAGATCAGGAATGGCGCGGCGCGGTCCTGGGACGCTTCCTTGATGGCGGTCCACAGTTGCAGCAGGTAGTCGAGGTCCCACTGCATTTCTTCGCTGCTGCGGCCAAGGCCGGCAGTGCGCACGATCAGGCCCATGTCGCCTGGCACGGTCAGGCCGTTCAGGGCTTCACGCAGTTCGTTGCGCTCTTCGCCTTCGATGCGGCGGGAGATGCCACCGGCGCGCGGGTTGTTCGGCATCAGCACCAGGTAGCGGCCGGCCAGGCTGATGAAGGTGGTGAGGGCGGCGCCTTTGTTGCCGCGCTCTTCCTTCTCGACCTGGACGATGACTTCCTGGCCTTCGCTCAGTACTTCCTTGATGTTGACCCGCCCTTCGGGGGCTTTCTTGAAGTATTCGCGGGAGATTTCTTTCAGCGGCAGGAAGCCGTGACGTTCGGAGCCGAAGTCGACGAAGGCGGCTTCGAGGCTGGGTTCGATGCGGGTGATCTTGCCTTTGTAGATGTTGGCCTTTTTCTGCTCGCGCGCGCCGGACTCGATGTCCAGGTCGTAGAGACGTTGGCCGTCCACCAGGGCTACACGCAACTCTTCGGGTTGAGTCGCGTTAATCAGCATTCTTTTCATGTTGTACCGTCGGTTTCCGGGCTGCCGGAAACGGCGTTCGGCACACACGACGTCTCATGGTCGGTGCCAAGGTGCGCAAAGGGTGGCCGGGCCACCCCCGTGTCGAGCGACGTTCGGCACCAGCCGGTTGCCCAGCCTGCCGTTGTCGCGACGACGCGTCCTGTTTGCTGCGGTGCCAACAAGGCCCCGGTGGCTTCGAATTGGAATCCGAATCAACCAAGCGGGCCTTGTGCACTCAGTCAGGAGGAGGAATCAACCGTCAGCCGTGGACGCCCGGAGGCATCTGTTCAGGACCTTATCCGCTCGCCAGCCGTTCAGTGGGCTGGTGGGCCGGACGCGGTGCTACACGGTCCGAGGGCTGTGCATCTCCACCCTGCACGTATCCCTGATAATTCGGGTGCTGCCGCGCGCTGAATCCGCAACGGGTTGCATTTTTCGCCAGCGCAGGTTCTGCGCTGGCGCCATTCATGTCCAAGGCAGGTATTTCCGAAGCATTCGCCGGGCGTTGCGTGGAAGCGACGGGGCGGGCAGAGGTGCAGCGAAAAGAATCGGGTAAGCAGGTGAAACACCGCACTTGTCGTTTTTTTTCGGTCTTCTCTACACAGCGCTGGTGGCGATTCCAGGCAATTCGGTAAACTGGCGAAAACCCCGTAGGACGGCCTCGCGTCCTGGAGAATTGCGTTGGTCAGGGACCGGCTAGGAGCCTGGTGCCGCTGGCCTGCCGCTTTTGGCGGCGTTCGCGACTATAGCAGCAATGATTAAGTGCTTCAATTCCATAAAAAATTGTTATGATCCCGCCATGACGACCAATACCCCTCCGACTTCCGGCGTTCAGCTGATCGAAGTCGCGCCGGAGCTTGCCGGCCAACGCATCGACAATTTCCTCATCACGGCCCTCAAGGGCGTGCCCAAGACCTTGGTGTACCGCATCCTGCGCAAGGGTGAAGTACGGGTCAACAAGGGTCGCGTCAAGCCGGAGTACAAGATTCAGGCCGGCGACATCGTGCGGGTACCGCCCGTCCGCCTGCCGGAACGTGACGAGCCGGCGCCGGTGGCCCAGGGCCTGTTGCAGCGCCTGGAAGCGGCCATCGTCTACGAAGACAAGGCGCTGATCGTGATGAACAAGCCGGCCGGCATCGCCGTGCATGGCGGCAGCGGCCTGAGCTTCGGCGTGATCGAGGCGCTGCGCCAGTTGCGCCCGGACGCCAAGGAACTGGAACTGGTGCACCGCCTGGACCGCGACACCTCCGGCCTGCTGATGATCGCCAAGAAACGCAGCATGCTGCGCCACCTGCACGCCGCGCTGCGCGGCGACGGTGTCGACAAGCGCTACATGGCGCTGGTGCGCGGCCACTGGCCGACCTCGAAGAAGCAGGTCAACGCGCCGTTGCTCAAGAGCAACCTGCGCTCCGGCGAGCGCATGGTCGAGGTGAGCGACGAGGGCAAGGAGGCGCTGACCCTGTTCCGTGTGCTGCGTCGCTTCGGCGAGTTCGCCACCATTGTCGAGGCGCGCCCGATCACCGGTCGTACCCACCAGATCCGCGTGCACACCCTGCATGCCGGGCATATGATCGCTGGCGACAGCAAGTACGGCGACGAAGACTTCAGTCGTGAAATTCGTGACTTGGGCGGCAAGCGTCTGTTCCTGCATGCTTATGCGCTGACCGTACCGCTGCCGGACGGTGGCGAGCTGAAGCTCGAGGCGCCAGTGGATGAAGTCTGGGCGAAAACCGTTGAACGTCTGAGTGCGTCCTGACCTATGAAAAAAGGCTATGAGCTACTGATCTTCGACTGGGACGGCACGCTGGCCGACTCGATCGGGCGTATCGTCGAAGCCATGAACGCCGCCGCCGAGCGTGCCGGTGAGGCGCAAAGCAGCGAGGACGCGGTCAAGGGCATTATCGGCCTGGCCTTGGGCGAGGCGATCCACACCCTGTACCCGCACCTGGCGCCTGCTCAGGTCGAAAGCTTCCGCCAGCACTATGCCGATATCTACATGGCCCTGGACCAGCAGCCCTCGCCGTTGTTCGAGGGCGTGGTCGAGTCGCTGGATGCCTTCCGTGCCGAGGGTTACCGCCTGGCGGTGGCCACCGGCAAGGCGCGTCGCGGGCTGGACCGGGTGCTCAAGGCCAATGGCTGGGAGCAGTTCTTCGACATCACTCGCGCCGCCGACGAGACCCGCGGCAAGCCGCACCCGCGGATGCTCGAGGAAATTCTCGGTCATTGCGGTGTCGAACCGGGGCGTGCGCTGATGGTTGGCGATTCGGCATTCGACCTGCAGATGGCCAGCAATGCCGGCATGCATTCGGTGGCCGTGGGCTATGGTGCCATGTCGCTGCAGGCGCTGGCCGAGTTTGGTCCACAGGTGTGCATCGATCATTTTTCCCAGTTGCGTGAGTGGCTGGGTGGTTCCGCAATTCCATTTCCAAGGTAGGTAAGCATGGCAGACGAATGGAAAGCCCCCGAGGCCGAACCCGAGGAGCGCGAAGAGCGCAAGAGCTGGAAGCTGCTGGAAAAGACCCTGCTGGCAGGCGTTCAGGAGCAGCGCCGGGCGCGACGCTGGGGGATCTTCTTCAAGTTGCTGGCCTTCGTCTACCTGTTCGGCATCCTGGCCTTGTTCACGCCGCTGATGGACATGGACAAGACAGCGTCACGCAGCGTCAGTCATACCGCGCTGGTCGAGGTGCGCGGGATGATTGCCGACCAGGAGCCGGCCAGCGCCGACAATATCATCAAGAGCCTGCGCGAGGCGTTCAAGGACAGCAAGACCAAGGCTGTGGTGATGCGCATCAACAGCCCGGGAGGCAGCCCGGTACAGTCGGGTTACGTGTATGACGAAATCCGTCGTCTGCGGGCCGAATACCCGGCCATCAAGCTGTATGCGGTCATCGCCGACCTAGGTGCTTCCGGTGCCTACTACATTGCCAGTGCGGCGGACGAGATCTATGCCGACAAGGCCAGTCTGGTGGGCTCGATTGGTGTGACGGCGGCCGGTTATGGATTTGTCGGCACCATGGAGAAGCTGGGTGTGGAGCGGCGTACCTACACTGCAGGCGAGCACAAGGCCTTCCTCGATCCGTTCTCGCCGCAGAAGCCGGAAGAGACCGAGTTCTGGCAGGGCGTGCTGAATACCACGCACCAGCAGTTCATTGCCATGGTCAAGCAGGGGCGGGGCGAACGCCTGAAGGACAAGGAGCATCCGGAGCTGTTCAGTGGCCTGGTCTGGTCGGGCGAGCAGGCCAAGGAGTTGGGCCTGGTGGACGGGCTGGGCAGTGCCAGCTATGTGGCGCGCGAGATCGTGGGCGAGAAGGAACTGGTGGACTTCACCGTGCAGGAGTCGGCGCTCGATCGCTTCTCCAAGCGCGTTGGGGCCAGCGTGGCCGAGCGCCTGGCGATGTGGATGGGGTTCCAGGGGCCGCAGTTGCGCTGATCCGGGTTGCCGGGGGCGCTTTGCGCCCCTTCGCGGGCATGCCCGCTCCCACGGGGATCGCGCAAAACCCGCAGGTTGCGACACGCCTGTGGGAGCGGGCGTGCCCGCGAAGGGCCGCAGCGCGGCCCCAGAATCTCAGGGAATCACCACCCCTTCTTTGGTCAACATATCCACCAATCTAATCAGTGGCAGCCCGATCAGGCTGGTCGCATCGCACCCGTGCGTGCTCTGGAACAGGCTCACCCCCAGCCCCTCGGCCTTGAAGCTGCCGGCGCAGTCCAGCGGCTGTTCCGCCGCCACATAGCGTTCCACTCGCTCCCGGTCCAGTTCGCGCAGGGTCACGGTAAACGGCACGCAGTCCACCTGGCAGTGCCCGGTGGCGCTGTTCAGCAATGCCAGCCCGGTCAGGAAGCTCACCTGCTGCCCGCTGCACTCCAGCAGCTGCTCGCAGGCCCGCTCGAAGGTGTGCGGCTTGCCCAGTACCTGCTCGCCCAGCACCGCAACCTGGTCCGAACCGATGATCAGGTGCCCGGGGTGGCTGCCCGCCAGGGCCTCGGCTTTTTGCCTGGCCAGCCGGCGCACCAGCTCCACCGCCGGTTCGTCATCCAGGCGCCGCTCGTCTATATCGGGGCTTGCCCAGGTGAAGGGCAGGCGCAGGCGCGCAAGCAGTTCGCGGCGGTAGGCAGAGCTGGAAGCCAGTAACAGAGGAAGCATGGTAGACTCCTGAATCAGTTGAACAAATTCTATCACGCACGATGCCGCCGAATTTCCTTTGACAGGGGCGGGGGGCATCCCTAGAATGCTGCGCCTATGTTGAATGACCCGATTCCACCTCACGTTGACCCGCGCAAATTAGCCGATCGTGGCGTAACCCTTAACGGTTCGCTGCAACTCGCTGATTTGGAAAGACTCTGCGACCCGCTTTCCGACAATGTCGGTACGGTGCAGGCGAAGTTCGATTTTGAACGAGATGAACAGCACGTGGTGGTTATCCACAGCGAGCTGGACGTCGAGGTCAAGATGGTTTGCCAGCGTTGTCTTGAGCTGGTCACCCTGCCGATCCACAGCGAATGTACATACGCCGTGGTGAAGGAGGGTGCGAATACCCAGTCGTTGCCGAAAGGCTATGACGTGCTGGAACTGGGCGAAGATCCTTTGGATCTGCAGGCATTGATCGAGGAGGAGCTTCTGCTCGCCTTGCCAATCGTGCCTGCTCATCATCCGGAAGAATGCCAGCAGCCGGCGGGCGCAGACGAGCCCGAATCGAGCAAGGACGAGGTATCGCGGTCCAACCCGTTCAGTGTTTTGGCGCAGTTAAAGCGTGACCCAAACGTTTAGGAGTTAATCAATTATGGCTGTTCAGCAGAACAAAAAATCCCGCTCTGCCCGTGACATGCGCCGTTCGCACGACGCCCTGTCGGAAAACGCGCTGTCGGTAGAGAAAACCACCGGTGAAGTACACCTGCGTCACCACGTTTCGCCAGAAGGCGTATACCGTGGTCGCAAAGTGGTCGACAAGGGCGCTGACGAGTAATCCTTGTCCGCTCAGATCATCGCGATCGACGCAATGGGCGGGGACTTCGGTCCCCGCAGCATTGTCCAGGCTAGCATTGCCTGCCTTTCGGCTACCCCCTCGCTGCACCTGACCCTCGTCGGTCAACCCTCCCTCCTTGAAGATCTTGTCAGCGGCCTTGCGGCTGCGGATCGCGCGCGCCTGCAAATCGTGGCCGCCAGCGAGGTGGTCGGCATGGACGAGCGGCCATCCCAGGCGCTGCGCGGCAAGCCGGATTCGTCGATGCGCATCGCCCTCGAACTGGTGCGCGACGGCAAGGCCCAGGCCTGCGTCAGCGCCGGCAATACCGGGGCGCTGATGGCGCTCTCGCGTTTCGTGCTCAAGACACTGCCGGGTATCGACCGGCCGGCCATGGTGGCGGCGATCCCGACCCAGACCGGTTACTGCCAGTTGCTCGACCTTGGCGCCAACGTCGACTGCAGCGCCGAGAACCTCTACCAGTTCGCAGTGATGGGCTCGGTGGCCGCCCAGGCCCTGGGTGTGCAGCGGCCGCGCGTGGCACTGCTGAACATCGGTACCGAAGACATCAAGGGCAACCAGCAGGTCAAGCTGGCGGCCAGCCTGTTGCAGAACGCCCGCGGGCTCAACTACATAGGCTTCGTCGAAGGTGACGGGTTGTATCGCGGCGAAGCCGATGTGGTGGTATGTGATGGGTTCGTCGGCAACATCCTGCTCAAGTCGAGCGAGGGGCTGGCGACGATGATCGGCGCGCGCATCGAGCAGTTGTTCAAGGGTGGCGTGTTGTCGCGGGCAGCCGGGGCCGTGGCCATGCCGCTGCTCAAGCGCCTGCAGGCCGACCTGGCACCGGCGCGGCACAATGGCGCGAGTTTCCTGGGGTTGCAGGGCATCGTCATCAAGAGCCATGGCTCGGCGGGGGTGCAGGGCTTCCAGAGTGCCATCCAGCGGGCGTTGATCGAGATCCAGGAAAACCTGCCGCAGCGCTTGCATGGGCGGCTCGAGGACCTGCTGTTGTAGCCTGTGCCGGCCCCTTCGCGGGTAAACCCGCTCCCACAGGTGCTCCACAACCTTCAGGTCTGTGGTAACCCTGTGGGAGCGGGTTTACCCGCGAAAGGGCCGGTGCTGAAGGAATAAAGACCTTAGGCATATCGCCGCTGAAGTGCTTAAATGTGACCGCTTGGTCTGCGTATCCATCCAAGCTTTCAGATTCCGCGCCTGGCCCAAAGCCCGGCGCACCCTATCCGACGACAAGATCATAAGGGCTTGTTCAATGTCTGCATCTCTCGCATTCGTCTTTCCCGGTCAAGGTTCCCAGTCGCTGGGCATGCTCGCCGAGCTCGGCGCCGAGAAGCCAGTGATCATCGAAACCTTCAAGGAAGCGTCCGAGGCACTCGGTTACGACCTGTGGAAGCTGGTCCAGGAAGGCCCGGAAGAACAACTCAACCAGACCGACAAGACCCAGCCGGCCATCCTCACCGCGTCCATCGCGCTGTGGCGGCTGTGGCTGGAAGAGGGCGGTGCCAGGCCGGCCTTCGTCTCCGGTCACAGCCTGGGTGAATACAGCGCCCTGGTTGCCGCCGGCAGCCTGAGCCTGAAAGATGCCGTGCGCCTGGTCGAGCGCCGTGGCCAGCTGATGCAGGAGGCCGTGCCGGCCGGTCATGGCGCCATGGCCGCCATTCTCGGCCTGGATGACGCCGTGGTCGTGGAAATCTGCGCCGAAGCGGCCGAAGACCAGGTGGTCAGCGCGGTCAACTTCAACTCGCCAGGCCAGGTGGTCATCGCCGGCAACAAGGCCGCCGTCGATCGCGCCATCGAGCTGTGCAAGGCCAAGGGTGCCAAGCGCGCCCTGCCGCTGGCGGTCAGCGTGCCGTCGCACTGCGCGCTGATGAAGCCGGCTGCCGAGCGCTTTGCCGAGTCGGTCAATGCCATCGAGTGGCACGCCCCGCAAATTCCGGTGGTGCAGAACGTCACCGCTGCCGTTGCCTCTGACCTCGATGCCCTCAAGCACGACCTGCTGGCGCAGCTGTACCAGCCAGTGCGCTGGGTCGAATGCGTGCAGACCCTGGCCGCCAACGGTGCGGTAAACCTGGTCGAGTGCGGCCCGGGCAAGGTCCTGGCCGGCCTGAACAAGCGTTGCGCCGATGGCGTGACCACCTACAACCTCAATACCCCTGACGCCGTCGCCGCCACCCGCGCGGCACTGGCCTGATTTGGAGAAGCTTGCATGAGCCTGCAAGGTAAAGTTGCACTGGTCACCGGCGCCAGCCGTGGCATTGGCCAGGCCATCGCCCTCGAGCTGGGCCGCCAGGGCGCGACCGTGATCGGCACCGCCACTTCGGCTTCCGGCGCCGAGCGCATTGCTGCCACCCTGAAAGAACACGGCATCACCGGTACCGGCATGGAACTGAACGTGACCAGCGCCGAATCGGTTGAAGCTGTGCTGGCCGCCATCGGCGAGCAGTTCGGCGCACCGGCCATCCTGGTCAACAACGCCGGTATCACCCGTGACAACCTCATGCTGCGCATGAAGGACGACGAGTGGTTCGACGTGATCGATACCAACCTGAACAGCCTCTACCGTCTGTCCAAGGGCGTGCTGCGTGGCATGACCAAGGCACGTTGGGGCCGTATCATCAGCATCGGCTCGGTCGTCGGTGCCATGGGCAACGCCGGCCAGGCCAACTACGCGGCCGCCAAGGCCGGCCTGGAAGGCTTCAGCCGCGCCCTGGCGCGTGAAGTGGGCTCGCGTGGCATCACCGTCAACTCGGTGACCCCGGGCTTCATCGACACCGACATGACCCGCGAACTGCCAGAAGCGCAGCGCGAAGCCCTGCAGACCCAGATCCCGCTGGGCCGCCTGGGCCAGGCAGACGAAATCGCCAAGGTGGTTTCGTTCCTGGCATCCGACGGCGCAGCCTACGTAACCGGCGCCACCGTGCCGGTCAACGGCGGGATGTACATGTAACACTGCAACTCAATGTGACGGATTTCGTAAAAAAAGAGTCATACTGCGAGCCTAAAATCCGTTATAAAGCTGCAACCAGATTCCAGGCAGCGGGTGTGGTGACTGGTGTGAAGGTGCGTTTAGCTTGAAAAGCGAACGTCTTTCTATAAAATTAGCCACCGGCCAGCTGCCTGACATATATCCATTAGGAGTAAACCTAGGTATGAGCAACATCGAAGAACGCGTCAAGAAAATCGTCGCCGAGCAACTGGGCGTCAAGGAAGAGGAAGTGACTCTCGAGAAGTCCTTCGTCGATGACCTGGGTGCCGATTCGCTTGACACCGTTGAGCTGGTGATGGCTCTGGAAGAGGAATTCGAGACCGAAATCCCTGACGAAGAAGCCGAGAAGATCACTACCGTTCAAGCTGCTGTAGACTACGTCAAAGCCCACCAGGCCTAAGACGCTGTAGTCGACGCTTTTTGTCGGGAAAAACCGCACTGCCTTTGCCGGCGTGCGGTTTTTTCTTTGCGAGCACCCTGCGTTTTGCAGATCGGGCTCGTTCACCGGGTACCAAGAGCTTGTTGCCATTTCATTCCATTGCTTGAATGCAATGGCAAGAAACTCTGTCATTAGAAAAGGAGAGTACTGTGTCGCGTAGACGCGTCGTGGTCACCGGTATGGGTATGCTGTCGCCACTGGGTACTGATGTACCGAGCACCTGGCAGGGCATTCTGGCTGGCCGCAGTGGCATCGGTCCGATCGAACACACGGACCTGTCTGCCTACTCCACCCGTTTTGGCGGCTCGGTGAAAGGCTTCGAGGTCGAGCAATACCTGTCGGCCAAAGAGGCCCGCAAGCTCGACCTGTTCATCCAGTACGGCCTGGCGGCCGGGTTCCAGGCAGTGCGTAATGCCGGCCTGGAAGTCACCGACGCCAACCGCCAGCGTATTGGCGTGGCCATGGGCTCGGGTATCGGCGGCCTGACCAACATCGAAGAAACCAGCCGCACCCTGCACGATTCGGGGCCGCGTCGCATTTCGCCGTTCTTCGTGCCTGGCTCGATCATCAACATGATCTCCGGCTTCCTGTCGATCCACCTGGGGCTGCAAGGGCCGAACTACGCCATCGCCACCGCGTGCACCACTGGTACCCACTGCATCGGCATGGCCGCGCGCAACATCGCCTACGGTGAAGCCGACGTGATGATCGCCGGCGGCGCCGAAATGGCCGCCTGCGGCCTGGGCATGGGCGGCTTCGGTGCCTCCCGTGCACTGTCCACTCGCAACGACGAGCCGACCCGGGCCAGCCGCCCGTGGGACAAGGGCCGTGACGGCTTCGTGCTGTCCGACGGTGCCGGTGCCCTGGTGCTCGAAGAGCTGGAGCACGCCAAGGCCCGCGGCGCGACCATCTATGCCGAGCTTGTCGGCTTCGGCATGAGCGGTGACGCCTACCACATGACTTCGCCACCCGACACCGGTGAAGGCGCTGCCCGCTGCATGGCCAACGCCCTGCGTGATGCCGGCATCCAGCCGGAAGAGGTCAGCTACATCAACGCCCATGGCACCTCGACCCCTGCTGGCGACGTGGCCGAAGTGGCGGCGATCAAGCGTGTGTTCGGTGAGCATGCCTACAAGCTGGCGGTCAGCTCGACCAAGTCGATGACCGGCCACCTGCTGGGCGCCGCCGGTGCCGTGGAAGCGATCTTCAGCGTGCTGGCGATCAACAGCCAGATGGCTCCGCCCACCATCAACCTGGACGAGCCGGACGAAGGCTGCGACCTCGACTTCGTACCGCACCAGGCGCGTAGCATGCCGATCGATGTGGTGCTGTCCAACTCGTTCGGCTTTGGCGGCACCAACGGTTCGCTGGTATTCCGCCGGTTCGCCGATTGATGCAAAGCTGGATCGATGGCCAGCCGGCGGCTGCAGTCAACCTGCAGAACCGCGGCCTGGCCTACGGCGATGGACTGTTCGAGACCATCGCCGTGCGCGGCGGCCGGCCCAGCTTGCTGGACGGCCACCTCGCACGCCTGGCGCTGGGCTGCCAGCGCCTGGCAATCAGTGCCGACCTGGCGCTGGTGCGCGACGAACTCCTGCGCTATGCCAGCCAACTCGGTGATGGCGTAGCCAAACTCATCCTTACTCGTGGTGACAGCCAGCGCGGTTACGCACCGGTTGCCGGTGCCGTGCCGCGCCGTATTCTGCAGGGCAGCCCGTTGCCCAGCTATCCTGTCGAACATGCCGAGCACGGCGTGCGCCTGTTCCCGTGCCAGACCCGGCTTGGGGAACAACCGCTGCTGGCCGGCCTCAAACACCTCAACCGCCTGGAGCAGGTGCTGGCCCGTGCCGAATGGCAGGACAGCGAACATGCCGAAGGCCTGATGCGTGATGGGCAGGGCAGGGTGATCGAAGGGGTGTACAGCAATCTGTTCCTGGTGCGCGATGGCGTGCTGTTCACGGCCGACCTCAGCCGCTGTGGCGTCGCTGGCGTGATGCGGGCCGCGTTGCTGGAACAGGCAGCGCTGCTGGGCATCCCGGTGCAGGTCTGCGACCTGCCGTTCGACGCGCTGGAGCAGGCAGATGAAGTATTTGTCTGCAACAGCGTCTACGGTGTCTGGCCCGTGCGTGGCGTTGCCGCGCTAAACTGGTCGCCGGGCCCGCTCACCCGTAAACTGCAGGCCGTTGCCCGTACGTTACTGGAAACCTGAATTCGTGAGACGTAAATTCCTGCTGCTGCTGGAAATGGGCTTGATCCTCGCCGGCCTTGCCGTGGGCTGGTCGGCCTGGAAGGTCAACTCGGTCCTGGAGCAGCCCCTGCACGTGACGCAGGAGCGCCTGCTCGACGTGCCCAATGGCACCAACCCCAATCGCATGTTCTATCGCATGCAGAACGAAGGGTTGCTCGACGACGCCGTCTGGTTGCGCCTGTACTGGCGCTTCAACATGGCCGGCACCCCCCTGCACACCGGCGAATACCGCCTGACCCCCGGCATGACCGTGGAGCAGTTGTTCGATGCCTGGCGTCGGGCCGACGTGGTGCAGTACAACCTGACCCTGGTCGAAGGCTGGACCTTCCGCCAGGTGCGCTCGGCCGTGGCCAAGCATGAAAAGATCAAGCACACGCTGGATGGGCTGTCCGATTCGGAAGTGATGGACAAGCTCGGCCATACCGGTGTGTTCCCCGAGGGGCGCTTCTTCCCGGACACCTACCGCTTCGTGCGTGGCATGAGCGACGTCGAGTTGCTGCAGCAGGCCTACATGCGCCTGGACGAAGTGCTGGCCAAGGAGTGGGCCGAGCGCACCACCGACCTGCCATACCGTGACCCGTACCAGGCGCTGATCATGGCCTCGCTGGTGGAGAAGGAGACCGGCATTCCCCAGGAGCGCGGGCAAATCGCCGGCGTTTTCGTGCGGCGCCTGCGCCTGGGCATGATGCTGCAGACCGACCCTACGGTGATCTACGGCATGGGTGAGCGTTACAACGGCAAGATCACCCGCGCCGACCTGCGCGAGCCGACGCCCTACAACACCTACACCATCACCGGCTTGCCGCCGACCCCGATCGCCATGGTCGGTCGCGAAGCGATTCACGCGGCGCTCAACCCGTCCGATGGCACCAGCCTGTACTTCGTCGCCCGTGGCGATGGCAGCCACGTGTTTTCCGACGACCTCGACGACCACAACTCGGCGGTGCGCGAGTTCCAGCTCAAGCGCCGTGCGGACTACCGCTCCAGCCCCGCGCCGCAATCGCAGCCAGAGCCGCAGCCACAACCCCAACCACAACCAAGTACCGACGAGGTCGAACAGCCCGAGGCGCCTGCCGACGAGTCTACCGCGCAGCCAGCGCCCGACCAGCCGCCTGTGCAGGACGCCCCTGCCGGCGGCGCGCAAGCGGCCGAACGGCCGATGCCTGACGAACAACATTAAGGACTGCCTGTGAGCGGCTTGTTTATTACTTTGGAAGGCCCCGAAGGCGCGGGCAAGAGCACCAACCGCGACTACCTGGCTGCGCGCCTGTGCGAGCAGGGCCTGGACGTGGTGCTGACCCGTGAGCCCGGCGGCACGCCGCTGGCCGAAAAGGTGCGCGAGCTGCTGCTGGCGCCCAGCGATGAAAGCATGGCGGCCGACACCGAACTGTTGCTGGTGTTCGCTGCGCGTGCCCAGCACCTGGCGCAGGTGATCCGGCCGGCGCTGGCCCGCGGGGCGGTTGTCTTGTGTGACAGGTTTACCGATGCCACTTACGCCTACCAGGGCGGTGGGCGCGGTTTGTCGGTCGAGCGGATCGCCACCCTGGAGCAGTTCGTCCAGGGCGACCTGCGCCCGGACCTGACCCTGGTCTTCGACCTGCCGGTCGAAGTGGGCCTGGCCCGCGCAGCCGCCCGTGGCCGCCTGGACCGTTTCGAGCAGGAAGGCCAGGCGTTCTTCGAGGCGGTGCGTCAGGCCTACCTGCAGCGCGCCAACCGCGAACCACAGCGCTATAGCCTGCTCGATGCCGCCCAGCCTCTGGAGGCCGTGCAGCGCTCCATCGATGCGTTGCTACCAGGCATCGTGGAGCGTTGCCGTGGCTGAGGCCTATCCCTGGCAGCAGGCCCTCTGGCAGCAACTGGCCGGCCGCAGCCAGCACGCTCACGCCTACCTGCTGCATGGGCCGCAGGGCATCGGCAAGCGGGCCCTGGCCGAGCGCCTGATGGCCCGCCTGCTGTGCCAGCAGCCCCAGGGCCTGGAGGCCTGTGGCGGGTGCAAGTCCTGCCTGCTGCTCAAGGCCGGTAGCCACCCGGACAACTTCGTCCTCGAGCCCGAAGAAGCCGACAAGCCGATCAAGGTTGACCAGGTGCGCGAGTTGGTGGCCTTCGTGGTGCAGACCGCGCAGTTGGGTGGGCGCAAGGTGGTACTGATCGAGCCGGTGGAAGCGATGAACGTCAACGCCTCCAACGCCCTGCTCAAGAGCCTCGAAGAACCCTCCGGCGATACCGTGTTGCTGCTGGTCACCCACCAGCCCAGCCGCCTGTTGCCTACCATCAAGAGCCGGTGCCAGCAGGTCGCCTGCCCGCAGCCCAGCCTGGCCCAGAGCCAGGCCTGGCTGGCTGGCGCGCTGCCCGACAGTGACGAGGCCGAGCGCGACGAGTTGCTGACCCTGGCTGCCGGTTCGCCGCTGATGGCGGTCAGCTTGCAGGCGCAAGGCGTGCGCGAGCAGCGCGCGCTGGTCACCGACGGGGTGAAGAAGCTGCTCAAGCAGCAGCAATCGCCCAGCCAGCTGGCCGATGCCTGGAACGGTGTACCGCTGTTGCTGCTGTTCGACTGGTTCTGCGATTGGGCGCACTTGATCCTGCGCTACCAATTGACCCAGGACGAGGAGGGGCTAGGCTTGGCCGATATGCGCAAGGTGGTGCAGTACCTGGCGCAGAAGAGCCGCCAGGCCAAGGTGCTGGAGGTGCAGGCATGGATCCTGGAACAGCGCCAGAAGGTGCTGGGCAAGGCCAACCTCAACCGCGCCCTGCTGCTTGAATCGCTGCTGGCCCACTGGCTGCAGTTGCCGGGCGCCCGCTGATTTTCATTTTTTCATGTGTGTCGTTATCCCATGCTCGTAGATTCCCATTGCCATCTCGACCGTCTAGACCTGAGCGCCCACCAGGGCTCCCTCGATGCTGCCCTGCAGGCGGCGCGTGAGCGCGGGGTCGGGCATTTCCTGTGTATTGGCGTCAGTGCCGAGAATGCTGGTGCGGTGAAGGCGCTGAGCGAGCGCTACGCCGATGTCGATTGCTCGGTGGGCGTGCACCCGCTGGACCTGGCGCCGGGCGAAACGCCGGCGCTGGAATGGCTGCTGCGCGAACTGGCTCACCCACATGTGGTGGCGATTGGTGAAACCGGGCTGGATTACCACTACGAGCCGGAAGCAGCCGAGTTGCAGCAAGCCTCGTTCCGCCTGCACCTGGAGGCCTCGCGGCAGACCGGCAAGCCGGTGATCGTGCATACCCGTGCGGCGCGTGCCGATACCCTGGCGCTGCTGCGCGAGGCCAACCTGCCGCAGGCCGGCGTGCTGCACTGCTTCACCGAAGACTGGGACATGGCCAAGGCGGCGCTGGACCTGGGGTATTACATTTCGTTGTCTGGCATCGTTACCTTCCGCAATGCCGATGCCCTGCGTGAAGTGGCGCGGCAGGTGCCGGTCGATCGTTTGCTGGTGGAGACGGATTCGCCGTACCTGGCGCCGATCCCGCATCGGGGCAAGCCGAATTTGCCGCAGTACGTGCGTGAGGTGGCGGAGTACGTGGCTTCGTTGCGCGGGGCCAGTTACGAGCAGTTGGCCGAACAGACCACTGCCAACTTCAAGCGCTTGTTCCCGTTGGCGCGGGTGGCCTGACAGCAACTCTTCAAAATACAAAGCCTGAGCGCTCTTGCTCTTGCTTCAGCTTTTGCTTTCAAGCGCGCGATAGTTCAGGCGCCGCCGATTGCGACTTCAGGAGGCCGAGCGAAGGGATTGCGGAGGGAGGTGACGGGCATGGATGCCCGTCAAGCGCTGAGACCCCATGGATGGGGCCTGCAGCGCGTCCTCCCGGGAGCAAGCCCGTAGCGAGGGGACCCCGGAGCGCAGCGCAGGGGCCGGATGATGGGAGCCGACGGTTTTTGGTTCCTTTTTGCCACGACAAAAAGGGACCCGCCGTAAGGGCGGAAAGGTGACTTTGCGCCACCATCGCGAATGAATGCCTACTCGATGTGAATGCCCGTATCCAAAAAGCAAAAAGCAAAAAGCAAAAAGCAAAAAGCAAAAAGCAAAAAGCAAAAAGCAAAAAGCAAAAAGCTTAAGCGACGGTTTTGATATGGCGAACAGTCCGTTTGCGATGGCGACGCTGACTCACCTTTTCGCCCTTACGGCGAGTCACTTTTTGCCAA
>NZ_NEJX01000032.1:0-30753 GCF_002113245.1 Pseudomonas sp. B13(2017) | reverse complement strand
CCCGAAAGCTGGCCAGAATTGCATTCGCCTTGATGAAGACTCAAGGCGAATACATGAGCAAAGGGGGCAAAAAGCATTGCCCACAACCATAGAATCTCCCACAGGGGATTGCGCCAACTTTTAGAATTTGAGCAAGACAGTTGCTCCCACAGGGTATGCGGACCGCTTGCGAATTCGGCTCTCTACGCGACAGCGCAGCCCAAAGGGCTTTCCGCTATCCAGCTGTCATCTGACTGCAACGAATATTCAGCAACCTTTCTGCCATCTCCCCGTGCCTCATTGCGAGTTCGAATGGGCCATCCCGCGCTGCATCTGCCACAGGACCACGACCTGTTCGGCCTGCTCTACGCCTTCGCCTTCCGCCCTGGCCAGCCGGGGCGCGAAATCGATTCGGCGCAGTTGTTGCGCACGCTCGGCCAGCCGCTGGAACCTGGCGAGTTTCTGTGGGTGCACCTGAACCTGGCCCACGCCGCGTGCGAGCGCTGGTTGCGCACCCACCTGCAGTTGCCCGAAGCCTTCTTCGAAACCCTGCGCGAAGGTTCGCGCTCGACCCGTATCGAACACGCCGACTCGGCGCTGCTGGCGGTGGTCAACGATGTGGTGTTCAACTTCGGCCTGGTGTCCTCGGACATCTCCACGCTGTGGGCCTGCGCCAGCAGCCAGTTGCTGGTGAGCGCTCGATTGCAGCCGTTGCATTCGGTGGACAAGCTGCGCTCGTCGGTCAAGCATGGCGAGCGCTTTCATTCGTCCATCGAGTTGCTGGTCCATCTGTTGCGCGACCAGGGCGATGTGCTGACCCAGATCGTGCGTGAAACCACCACCAGCGTCGACCGCATCGAAGACCAGTTGTTGTCCCAGCGCCTGAGCGACAACCGCGCCGAACTGGGCAGCATGCGCCGGGTGCTGGTGCGCCTGCAGCGCCTGCTGGCGCTGGAGCCGGGGGCGCTGCTGCGCCTGCTCAACCGGCCGCCCGACTGGCTGCAGGAACAAGACATACGCCAGCTGCGCGCGGCCACAGAAGAGTTCACCCTGGTGATCAGCGACCTCACTGCCCTCGGTGAGCGGATCAAGCTGCTGCAGGAAGAAATCGCCGCCAAGCTCAACGAACAGACCAACCGCACCCTGTTCACCCTGACCGTGGTGACCGTGCTGGCGCTGCCCATCAACATAATCGCCGGCTTCTTCGGCATGAACGTCGGGGGTGTGCCGCTGGCGGAAAACCCCCATGGTTTCTGGGTGCTGGTGGCCCTGGTGGCGACCTTCACCGTGCTGGTGGGGCGCTGGGCGTTTCGCAAGCGGCGCGAGTACTGAAGCGACGATCGTCGGTCAGTTCGCCTCCCGCACTGCACTGAGGAACGCCCGGGTCCGCTCCTGTTGCGGGTTTTCGTAGATCTGCGCCGGCGTCCCCTGTTCGTGGATCTGCCCCTTGTAGAAGAAGCACACCCGATCCGCGAACTCCCTGGCAAAGCCCATCTGATGCGTCACCATCAGCATGGTCAGGTTGTGCTCGCTGCCCAACCGGCGGATCACGTTCAGCACCTCGCCACACAGTTCCGGGTCCAGCGCCGAGGTCACTTCGTCGAACAGCATCACCTTGGGCCGCATCGCCAGCGCCCGGGCAATCGCCACGCGCTGTTGCTGGCCACCGGACAACTGCGACGGGTAATGCTCGAACTTGTTGCCCAGGCCAACCATCTCCAGCAGCTCCGCAGCCCGTTCGCGCGCCTCGGCCGGCTTCACGCCCAACACCTGGACCGGGGCCTCGATCACGTTCTGCAAGGCACTCATGTGCGGGAACAGGTTGAAACTCTGGAACACCATGCCGATCTTCGCCCGCACTTTGCGTACATGGCGCTCGTTGGCGATGAGCTGCGCGCCGTTGCGCCCTGGCATGTGGGTGAGCGATTCGCCATCGACTTCGATCATGCCCTGGTCGATGCCCTCAAGCGTCATCAGTACCCGCAGCAACGTCGACTTGCCCGAGCCGCTGGGGCCGATGATCGCCACCTTTTCGCCGGGGGCGACATCGAGGTTGAGGCCGTCGAGCACGGTAAAGCTGCCGTAGCGTTTGGTCACGTCCTTGAAGCTGACGATCGGTTGGGCAATGGCCGGTGTGGGCATGTGGGTGTCCAGCGGCTGGGTGGCGGTGGCGGTGGCGAAGTGGGTCACAGGGGCGATCATCAGCGGAGCTCCAGGCGCACTTCAAGGCGCCGAACGAGGTAGGCCAGAGCGACGCTCAAGGCCAGGAAGAACAGACCGACCAGGGTGATCGGCTCGAGGTAGCGGAAGCTTTCGGAGCCGACATTCTTGGCCTGCTGCATGATTTCCACCACGGTGATGGCCGACAGCACCGGGGTGTCCTTGAGCATGGCGATCAGGTAGTTGCCCAATGGCGGCAGGATCGGCCGAATCGCCTGGGGCAGGATGACTGCCCGGTAGGCGGTCCACGGCGCGAAGTTGAGGGCGACCACCGCTTCCCACTGGCTGCGCGCCACCGAGTCGAGGCCGCCGCGGTAAACCTCGGCCAGGTAACAGGCGTAGTGCACGCCGATACCGATGATGCCGGCCTGCATGGCCGTCATGTTGACCCCGTAGTTGGGCAGCACGTAGTAGAGGAAATACACCTGGATCAGCAGCGGCGTACTGCGGATGAACTCGATCAGCAATGCCACCGGCCACGACAGCCAGGCCTGGCGGCTGCGTCGGGCGATGGCCAGGAACAGGCCCAGCACCACTGCGATCAGGAAGCCAACCAAGGTGATGCCCAGGGTTTTCAGCGACGCCTGCAGCAAGTCGGGCAGGATTTGCGCGACGTAGTTCCAGTCCCAGAAATTCATGACAGGCTCCCCCGCAGGCGACCGCGGCTCAGGCGCCGTTCGACCCGACGCATGAGGAAGTTGATGACCTGCGCCAGGACGAAGTAGAGCAGCAGGGTGAGGCTGAAGATTTCCAGGGTCTGGAAGGTCGCCTGGTCCAGCTGACGGGCGCGGAAGCTAAGGTCCGACAGGGTGATCAGCGACACCAGCGAGGTGTTCTTCAGCAGTTCGATCAGCAGGTTGGTGCCAGGTGCGATGGCCGCCAGCAATGCCTGCGGCAGGATGATCCGCCGGAAGCGGATGGTGGCGGGCATGTTCAGCGCGGTGCAGGCTTCGTACTGCCCCTTGGCCACCGAGCTGATCGCCCCGCGCATCACTTCGGCACCGTAGGCACCGATATGCAGCCCGAGGCCGACGATGGCCACGGTGTAGGCGCTGAGTTCGAGGTTGAACGGTGGCAGCGGCAATACGAAGAACAGCCAGAACAACTGCACCAGCAACGAGGTGCCGCGGAACAGCTCGATGTAGGCCACGCACAGCCAGCTCAATGGCCGCCATGACGAACGCCGGCCGAGGGCGGCGAGGATCGCGGCGACGATGGCCAGCAGCGAGCCGAAGAAGGTGACCTGGATTGTGATCCAGGCGCCTTGCAGTAACAACGGTATCAATTCACCCATGGTTCGACCTGAATAATCGGATTACACAGGGAATGGCACGGCAAGCGCCATGCCACCTCGATTCACTGCTGGGCACAGAGCTCGGCGGCGGTCTTGTCAGTCACGTTGCTGCGGTCGAAGCCGAACGGCGCGACGGTCTTCAGATGCTCCTCGCTGCCCAGCCACTTCTTCATCTCGGCGTTGACCGCGTCGCGCAGGGCTTTGTCCTCGGGGCGGAAGGCCAGGGCACCGTAGCCGGTGTGGGCCGGGTCATCGGTGAAGTCGCTGATTGCCTCGACCTTGTCGCCACCCTTTTTCGCCAGGCCCTTCATGGTCAGCTGGGTGCCCACGGCAGCATCGGCGCGGCCGGCGCGCACGGCCTGCAACTGGGCGGTGGTGTCCGGCACCTGAAGGATCTGCGCATCTGTGATGCCGGAGTCGCGGGCATAGGCGAGGTTGACCGTGCCGGCCATGATCGCCAGCTTCACGTCCGGGTTCCTGGCGATGTCGGCGTAGCTGTGCAGGTTCTTCGGATTGCCCTGTGCCACCAGCAGGGTGTCGGGCAGGGCGTACTGCGGGTCGGTGAAGATCACCTGCTTGCAGCGTGCCGGGGTGATGTACATGCCGGCGGCAATCACATCGAAGCGCCCGGCGCGCAAGCCCGGGATCAACGAACCCCACTCGGTGAGCACGCCATCGACCTGTTTGATGCCCATCTTCTCGAAGATGATCTTGGCGATTTCCGGTGACTCCCCGGTTACCCGGCCATCGGTTTCGGTGAAGGCGAACGGAGTTTCGTTGGCGTAGCCGATGCGGATGTGGCTGGTTTCCTTGATTTCGTCCGGGCTGGCGGCCTGGGCGCTGGCAAGCACACCGAAGGTGGCACAGGCTATCAGCAGGCGCTGGAAGGGGCGTGGAACGTTGAAAGGCTGGCTCATCAATGAAGCTCCTGTTTGTTATAAAAACCGTCGTCGACGGCTCTGTGTTAGGAGGCAGTGGAGCAAAACAGCGAAAGCAGGTCGGTCTTTTGTTCGAAGCTGCCGGGCAGCGGGAGTTCGACCTTGGGCCGAGCATACAAAAGCTGAAACGGCGATGGCATTGCACTAGGACAATTGCCCGAAGCACTTGTACGGGGGATGCTGTGACCCTGGCCCCGGCAAGTGAAGCGAACATCATGATGCACAGTTGGAAGGCAGCCCTGGACGCCGCCCGCATCGGCGAGTCCAAATACAAGATCCTGGTCCAGGCCGTCACCGGCGAGATCGAGCGCGGCGTATTGGTACATGACCAGCGCCTGCCACCGCAGCGGCAGGTAGCCGATGCCCTGGGCATCAGCGTGCAGACCGTGACCAATGCCTACAAGGAACTGGAGCGCCAAGGCCTGGTGCGTTGCGAGATCGGCCGTGGCAGTTTCGTCAGCCGGCGCATGAGCGACCGTGTGTCGGATGACATCATCGACCTGCCCGAGCGTACCCTGGTCGACTTCTCCATCACCCGCATCCTGCACACCCAGGTGCATGAGCGCATCTGGCGCGACACCTGCGCCGAGCTGGCTTTGGAGGAGGAGCAGCCGTGGATCCATGCCTACCGGCCCATCGCCGGCTTCGAGAGCCACCGCGAGGCCGCGGTGCGCTGGCTTGCCGGCCTGGGCATGCAGGTCGAGCGTGACGATGTGCTGGTCACCAACGGCGCCGCCCACGCCATCTTCCTGGCCCTGGCCTCGCTGGCCGGGCCGGATGATGTGGTGCTGTGCGAGGGGTTGACCGACCATGGCGTGATCGGCAATTCACAGGTGCTCGGTTTTACCCTCAAAGGCCTGGAGATGGACCGCGAGGGTATCAACCCGGAGCATTTCGAGGACATCTGCAGCAACGAGCGGGTGACCGCGCTGGTGTGCACACCCAACCTCAACAACCCGACCGTCAGCCTGATGCCCGACAGCCGGCGCCAGGAGATTGCCGAAATTGCCCGGCGCTTTGGTGTGCATATCATCGAAGATGACGTTTACGGGCCGCTGCTGGGTGGCAGCCATGCCAGGCCACTCAGTTCCTATGCGCCGGAGCTGTCGTTCTACTGCACCAGCATGACCAAGTCGGTGCTTACCGGCCTGCGCGTGGGCTACCTGGCCATGCCCAAGCGCCTGGCGCTGCGCACCGAGAGCATCTTGCGGGTCAACAGCTGGATGGCCACGCCCTTGGTGGCGGAGATTGCATCGCGCTGGATCAACGATGGGCGCGCGGCGCAGCTGGTGGCGCTGCAGCGCACCTTGCTGGGCGAGCGTCAGGCCTTGTTGCGTGAGTACCTGGGGGATTATGTGCGTGGTCAGCACGCCCATGCCCTGGGGGCATGGCTGAACATTCCCGAGCGCTGGGAAGTGGACAGCCTGGTGCGTGCCTTGCGCCGCCGGCAGATTGCGGTGACGCCGCCGGAGCCGTTCCTGGTGCGCGGTACACCGCGGCCACGGGCCGTGCGCTTGTGCGTGGGCGCCGAGTGTTCCGAGGCAAAGTTGCGCCAGGCCTTTGGCGATATGCGGGAGTTGTTCGGGCAGTATCCGCAGATCCACGAACTGTAACTCTCCTGCAGCGGCCTCTTCGCGGGCATGCCCGCTTCCACAGGAATCGCTGTGCCAAACCTGTGGGAGCGGGCGTGCCCGCGAAGAGGCCGGTACAGGCAAAAACAAATTCCCCGGCAAATTGCCCTAGTACATTCATCACGACAATTTTCGCCTCATACACTCCGCCCAACATCAGCTCACTTGTTGGGTCCCGGTCATGTCAGCGCTCTCGCTTCACGATCTCTACCTCGCCCGCCAGCGTATCCACGGCCTGGTGCGCAGCACGCCGCTGGAACTTTCCCCCAGCCTGTCGCGGCACCTGGGCACGCCGGTCTACCTGAAGCTCGAAGCCCTGCAGACCACCGGCAGCTTCAAGCTGCGCGGCGCCAGCAATGCCATCGCCGCACTCAGCGCTGAACAACGCGCTTGCGGCGTGGTTACGGCCTCCACCGGCAATCACGGCCGGGCGGTGGCCCACGCTGCTGCACAACTGGGCGTGAAGGCAACCGTGTTTCTTTCGCAACTGGTGCCAGCCAACAAGATCCAGGCCATCCGCGACCTGGGCGCCGAAGTGTGCATCGTCGGCCACTCCCAGGACGATGCCCAACAGGCCGCGCAACAACATGCCGAGCAACAGGGTGCAACGCTCATTCCACCTTTCGATCACCCTCAGGTCATCGCCGGCCAGGGCACGCTGGGCCTGGAAATCATCGAGCAGTTGCCCGAGGTGGAGCAGGTGCTGATTCCGCTCTCCGGTGGTGGCCTGTTCGCGGGTGTGGCGTTGGCCATGAAAAGCATCAAGCCGGCAATCACCACTCACGGCATCAGCATGCAGCGCGGTGCGGCGATGTACGCCAGCCTGCAGGCCGGCAGGCCAGTCGAGGTAGAGGAGCTGCCGACACTCGCCGACTCGCTTGGTGGCGGCATCGGCCTGGGCAACCAGCACACCCTGAGCATGACCCAGCGTCTGCTCGACCAACTCCACCTGCTGCCGGAAGCGTCGATCGCCAATGGCATGCGCCACGCCTACCAGCACGAACGGTTGGTACTCGAAGGTGCCGGCGCAGTCGGCATCGCCACGCTGCTCGACGGCCTGGTGACGGCCCGCGGCCCGGTCGTGGTGGTGGTCAGCGGGCGCAACGTCGACAGCGCACAGCATCAGCGCGTCATCAACGGCGGCGACGCCTGAAATTCACGTTTCCTTCACTGGAGGTATTCGAATGCCGGCCATCACCTTGCTCAGCGAAGCCGACCTGCGTAGCTGCATCACCCTCGACCGCAACGCGATCGATGCCATCGAGCAGGCCTTTGCCCTGCTTGCCACGGCCAAGGTGGCGATGCCGCCGATCCTGCGCCTGGATGTGCCCGAGCACAACGGCGAGGTGGACGTGAAAACCGCCTACCTGCCAGGGCTGGAGCGTTTCGCGATCAAGGTCAGCCCGGGCTTTTTCGACAACCCCAAGCTTGGCCTGCCCAGCCTCAACGGCATGATGATGCTGCTGTCGGCCCGCACTGGCCTGCTCGATGCCTTGCTCCTCGACAATGGCTACCTCACCGCCGTGCGCACCGCTGCAGCCGGTGCGGTAGCTGCACGCTGGCTGTCGCGGCAGGACAGCCGCAGCGTGGCCTTGATCGGCAGTGGCGAACAGGCACGCCTGCAGCTGCAGGCACTGCGCCTGGTGCGGCCGATCGAGCAGGTCAAGGTGTGGGGGCGCGATGCGCAGAGAACCGCAGCGTTATGTGACGACCTGGGGCGTGATGGGCAACTGCAGGTACAGGCCTGCGACAGTGTCGACCAGGCCATGCAGGCGGTCGATATCGCCATCACCTGCACCCCCAGCCGCGAGCCGCTGATCCAGCCGCATCACCTGCAACCGGGGCTGCACATCACTGCCATGGGCTCGGATGCCGAGCACAAGAACGAGATCGCGCCCACGGCCCTGGCCCGGCTTGATCGTTATGTCGCCGACCGCCTGAGCCAGACCCGCGTGCTGGGTGAACTGCACCACGCATTGCGCGCTGGCGCGGTCAGCGAGCAGGCCGTTCATTCCGAGCTGGGCCAGATCATCGCCGGCCTGCACCCGGGCCGTGTACAGGCCGAAGAGGTCACCCTGTGCGACCTGACCGGCACCGGGGCCCAGGACACCGCCATCGCCAACCTTGCCTTCGAACGCGCAATCGCCGCCCACAAAGGCCTGGCGTTTCACAGCTGACAGTTTTCACAACCCACTCACAAGAAGGGCATCCGTATGTCACAGACAGTGGTCAACCTGCCGTTCAGCCGGCAGGAGTACGCCCAGCGCCTGGCCAAGACCCGCGCTGCCATGCAGGCACAGGGCCTGGAGCTTTTGCTGGTTACCGATCCATCGAACATGGCCTGGCTCACCGGCTATGACGGCTGGTCGTTCTACGTGCACCAGTGCGTGCTGCTGGCGCTCGATGGCGAGCCGATCTGGTTTGGCCGCGGCCAGGACGCCAATGGCGCAAGGCGCACGGTGTTCATGCAGCACGACAACATCGTCGGCTACCCGGACATCTATGTGCAGTCACGCGAGCGCCACCCGATGGACTACCTGTGCCAGGAGGTGATTCTGGCCAAGGGCTGGGGCGGCCTGAGCATCGGCGTGGAGATGGACAACTACTACTTCAGCGCGGCGGCCTACCAGGCGCTGTGCAAGCACCTGCCACAGGCGCGTTTCAGCGATGCCGCCGGGCTGGTCAACTGGCAGCGGGCGGTCAAGTCGCCGCAGGAAATCGAATACATGCGTATCGCCGCGCGCATCGTCGAACAGATGCACGGGTGCATCCTCGAACGCATCGAGCCCGGCATGCGCAAGAACGAGCTGGTGGCCGAGATCTACCGCAGCGGCATCCTCGGTGTCGATGGCCATGGCGGCGACTACCCGGCCATCGTGCCGTTGTTGCCGACTGGCGCTGATGCCAGCGCGCCGCACCTTACCTGGGACGATTCACCGTTCACCCGCGGCGCCGGCACGTTCTTCGAGATTGCCGGCTGCTACAAGCGCTACCACTGCCCGCTGTCGCGCACCGTGTACCTGGGCAAGCCGCCGCAACACTTTCTCGATGGCGAAAAGGCGGTGGTCGAAGGTATCGCGGCCGGCCTCGATGCCGCGCGGCCAGGCAACACCACCGGTGACATCGCCAGGGCGTTCTTCCGCGTACTGGAGAAGTTCGGCATCCACAAGGACAGCCGCTGTGGTTACCCGATCGGTATCAGCTACCCGCCAGATTGGGGCGAGCGCACCATGAGCCTGCGCCCGAGCGACACCAGCGTGCTGCAACCGGGCATGACCTTCCACTTCATGCCGGGGCTGTGGATGGACGACTGGGGCCTGGAGATCACCGAAAGCATCCTCATCACCGAGACCGGGGTAGAGACCCTGTGCAACGTGCCGCGCCAGCTGTTCGTGAAGGACTGACCCATGAATGCAATCGCACAGGCCGCCGCCACGGTGGCCAACCCCATCACCTGTACCTTGGATTTCGAGCAGGACGGCGTGCAGCACGGCTTCCTCAAGCTGCCGTACTCGCGTGACGACTCGGCCTGGGGTGCGGTGATGATTCCGCTGACGGTGGTCAGGAACGGCAATGGCCCGACAGCCTTGCTCACGGGTGGCAATCACGGCGACGAATACGAAGGCCCGGTGGCGCTGAGCAAGCTGGCCCAGCAGCTGCAGGCCGGGCAGGTAAGCGGGCGGGTGATCATCGTGCCGTTCATGAACACACCGGCGTTCCAGGCGGGCACCCGCACTTCGCCGATCGACCGGGGCAACCTCAACCGCAGCTTCCCTGGCCGGCCTGATGGCAGCGTGACGGAAAAGATCGCCGACTATTTCCGCTGCACCTTGCTGCCGTTGGCCGATATCGTCCTGGACATCCACTCCGGTGGACGCACCCTCGATTTCCTGCCGTTCGCTGCATGCCATGTGCTGCCCGACAAGGCCCAGCAGGCCCGTTGTGAAGCCGGCATGCAGGCCTTCGCCGCGCCCTACAGCATGCGCATGCTCGAGCTGGATGCGCAGGCGATGTACGACACCGCGGCAGAAGAGCAGGGCAAGGTGTTCATCACCACCGAACTGGGCGGTGGTGGCACCTCCACGGCGAAAAGCGTGGCCCTGGCGGAGCGCGGCGTGCGCAATGTGCTGATTCACGCCGGCATCCTCGCCGGCGAAGTGGAGCAGGGCGAGACAACCCTGCTGGACATGCCCGATGGCGATTGCTTCATCGCCAGCGAGCACGACGGCTTGCTGGAGATGTGCCGCGACCTGGGTGAAACGGTCAGCCAGGGCGAAGTGATCGCCCGTATCCATGACATCCGCCGCACCGGCAGCGCCCCGGTCGAGTACCGCGCCCGACGCAATGGCTTGCTTGCAGCCCGGCACTTTCCCGGCCTGGTGCAGTGCGGTGACACCCTGGCGGTGATCGCCGACGTACTGGCCTGAACCTGGCGCCACGACAACGAGGTATGGAGAACAGTCATGTCACACCACTACCCATTCAACAGCCTGTGCCACGTCGATGGCCAATGGCTGCACAGCCACAGTGGCAACAGCGTCGCCGTGCATGACCCGGCCAACCGCCAGGTCATCGGCCATGTGCCGCTGCTCGACCATGAGCAGATCGTCGCCGCGGTGGATGCCGCCCAGCGGGCTTTCCCGGCCTGGCGCCAGCAGAGCCTGGACAGCCGCGCTGCGCTGTTGCGGCGCTGGGCCGAATTGATGCTCGAGCACCAGGAGGCTCTGGCGCGCATTCTCAGCGAGGAGCAGGGCAAGCCGCTGGCCGAAGCACGCGGTGAAATCGCCTATGCGGCAAGCTTCATCCCCTGGTTTGCCGAGGAGGCCCGGCGCCTCAACGGGCAGACCATCCCCAGCCATATTCCGGGTGCCCAGCTGAGTACGCTGAAAGAGCCCGTCGGGGTCTGCGCGCTGCTCACCCCGTGGAACTTCCCCAGCGCCATGATCACCCGCAAGGCGGCTGCGGCGTTGGCGGCCGGCTGCACGGTGGTGGTCAAGCCGGCCCACGAAACACCGTTCTCGGCGCTGGCCCTGGCCCAGCTGGCAGAGGACGCCGGCTTCCCGCCGGGGGTGTTCAACGTGGTGATCGGCGAGCCGCAGATGGCCATGGAAACCCTGGTGCGCGACAGCCGCGTGCGGGCGGTCAGCTTCACCGGCTCGACCCGGGTCGGCAAGCTGGTGCTGCAAGCCGCGGCTCAGGATGTGAAGAAAGTGGCGCTGGAGCTGGGCGGCAATGCGCCGTTCATCGTCTGCGCCGATGCCGACCTGGAGCTGGCCGTGCGGGTGGCCGTGGCCGCCAAGTTCCAGACGTCTGGCCAGGACTGCTGCGCGGCCAACCGGATCATGGTGCAGCGGCCGTTGTACGAAGCATTCCTGGCGCGCTTCGCCGAAGCGGTGCGGGCGCTGAAGGTTGGCCCGGCGATGGTCGATGGCGAGGAGACGGCCGCAGAGGTCGGCCCGTTGATGCACCAGGCCGCGTTCGATGCCACCCAGGCCCGGGTCGAGGACGCCCTGCAGCATGGCGCCCGGCGCCTGGTCGGTGGCGAGGGCCATGCGCTGGGTGGCTGGTTCTTCCAGCCGACGGTGCTTGCCGATGTCACGCCGGCGATGCGCATCTACCAGGAAGAAAACTTCGCGCCGATTGCCGGGGTCATGCCGTTCGACACGCTGGAGCAGGCCATCACCATGGCCAATGACACCGAGTACGGCCTGGCTGCCTACATCGTCGGCAACCGCCTCGATGTCGTGCACCCGCTGGTGCGTCGGCTCGACCACGCGATGGTGGCGATCAACGGCGTCAAGTTCACCGGCCACCCCATCCCGTTCGGCGGCATGAAGGCCTCGGGCCTGGGCCGCGAAGGCGGCAGCGAGGGCTTCGAACCCTTCGTCGAAACCAAATACGTTTGCTTGCACCACCACGGTCAGTTCTAAGGAGTGTTTGCCATGAGCCAAGATTTCAGCCAGCTGTTCGAACAGGACCGCGCCCACTTCATGCACCCTTCGACCCACGCCCATGATCACGCCAGCGGCGCGCTCAAGGGCCGGATCATCACCGGTGCCGAAGGCATCCGCCTGCGTGACCATGAAGGCCGCGAACTGATCGACGCCTTCGCCGGCCTGTACTGCGTGAACATCGGTTACGGGCGTACCGAGGTCGCTGACGCCATCCATCGCCAGGCCAAGGAGCTGGCGTATTACCACACCTACGTCGGCCACTCGACCGAGGCGATCATCGAGCTTTCCAGCCGCATCATCGACTGGGCGCCGGCCGGGATGAAAAAGGTCTATTACGGCCTGTCGGGTTCCGATGCCAACGAGACCCAGGTCAAGCTGGTGCGCTACTACAACAACATCCTCGGTCGCCCACTCAAGAAGAAGATCATCTCTCGCGACCGCGGCTATCATGGCTCGGGCATCATGACCGGCAGCCTTACCGGCCTGCCCAGCTTCCACCAGCATTTCGACCTGCCGGTGGAAGGCGTCAAGCATACGGTCTGCCCGCACTGGTACCGCAAGGCACCGGCCGGCATGGATGAGCAGGCCTTCGTGCGCTATTGCGCCGACGAGCTGGAGCAACTGATCCTGGCCGAAGGGCCCGACACCGTCGCCGCGTTCATTGGCGAGCCGCTGATGGGCACCGGTGGCATCATCGTGCCGCCCAAGGGCTACTGGAAGGCGATCCAGGCCGTGCTCGATCGCTACGACGTGCTGCTGATCGCCGACGAAGTGGTGTGCGCCTTCGGCCGCCTGGGCTCGAAGATGGGCAGCCAGCGCTACGACATCCGCCCGGACCTGATTACCACGGCCAAGGGCCTGACCAGCGCCTATGCGCCGCTGTCGGCAGTGATCGTTGGTGAGAAGGTGTGGAACGTGATCGAAGAGGGCTCGCAGAAGGCCGGCCCGATGGGCCACGGCTGGACCTACTCCGGGCACCCGATCTGCGCGGCGGCGGCGCTGGCCAACCTGGATATTCTCGAGCGCGAGAACCTGACCGAGAATGCCGAAGTGGTGGGGGCATACCTGAACCGGCGCATGCGCGAAACCTTCGAAGGCCACCCGCTGGTAGGTGAAGTACGGGGTGACGGCATGCTTTGCGCGGTCGAATTCATGGCCGATCGCGAGGCGCGCACGGCGTTCGACCCGGCGTTGAAAGTCGGGCCACAGGTGTCGGCAGCGTGCCTTGAGCGCGGGATGATCGCCCGGGCCATGCCGCATGGTGACATTCTCGGTTTTGCGCCGCCGTTGGTGCTGAACCAGGAGGATGCCGAAAAGATCGTCGCCATCACCAGGGCGGCGGTCGATGAGGTGGCTGGCAAGGTGCTCGGCTGAGCATTGCAGGGGCCGCCATGCGGCCCCATCGCCGGCCTCGGCAGGCGAACCGACTGACGGTCCCACCCATCCCGCATCCTTGCCTACGCTGATATTCCAACCCGCTGAAGCAAGGAGAACCGTCATGGCCTTCCAATACAAGCGTCTGGACAAGAACAACGCCGCCGTGCTGCTGGTCGACCACCAGACCGGCCTGCTCTCGCTGGTAAGGGACATCGACCCCGACCGCTTCAAGAACAACGTCCTGGCTCTGTCGGACCTGGCCAAGTACTTCAAGCTGCCGACCATTCTCACCACCAGTTTCGAGACCGGCCCCAACGGCCCGCTGGTGCCCGAACTGAAAGAGCAGTTCCCCGACGCCCCGTACATCGCCCGGCCTGGCAACATCAACGCCTGGGACAACGAGGACTTCGTCAAGGCCGTCAAGGCCACCGGCAAGAAGCAGTTGCTGATCGCCGGCGTGGTGACCGAAGTGTGCGTGGCCTTCCCGGCACTGTCGGCGCTGGAGGAGGGCTTCGAGGTATTTGTTGTCACCGATGCCTCCGGCACCTTCAACGAACTGACCCGTGACTCGGCCTGGCGGCGCATGGAGGCCGCCGGGGCGCAACTGATGACCTGGTTCGGCGTGGCCTGCGAACTGCACCGTGACTGGCGCAACGACATCGAAGGGCTGGGGACCCTGTTCTCCAACCATATTCCGGATTACCGCAACCTGATGACCAGCTACAACAAACTGGCCAAGTAATCCGGCCTCGAAGGCACCCCATACCCTGTGGGAGCGGGTTCACCCGCGAATGCGTCGGTAGCTTCAATGACGCATTCGCGGGTAAATCCGCTCCCACACCCTCCCCGGAACACTCACCAGCACCTGCAGAATCAATGAGATAGAAGCAAGCCTGCGAAATCCACAAGCGAAGCGGCAAACTGCCATGGATCGACCATACTGACTCTTCATTCGCCCTCAGGAGAGTGCCATGTCGAAGTCGTCCAGGAAAAAAGACACCAAGGACCAGCCGGAAAAACTGGGCGGCAAGGCGTACGAGAAGGCACTCAAGCAGCTGCATGTGGAACTGGTGAAGCTGCAGGAATGGGTGGTGGCCAAGGGCCTGAAGGTGTGCATTGTCTTCGAGGGCCGCGATGGCGCCGGCAAGGGCGGTACCATCAAGGCCATTACCGAGCGCGTCAGCCCGCGAGTCTTCCGCGTGGTGGCGCTGCCGGCACCGACCGAGCGGGAAAAGACCCAGATGTATGTGCAACGCTACCTGGGCCACCTGCCTGCCGCGGGCGAGGTAGTGATCTTCGACCGCAGCTGGTACAACCGCGCCGGTGTCGAGCGGGTGATGGGCTTTTGCAGCGAAGAACAGAGCAGCAAGTTTCTCACCGTGGTGCCGCTGTTCGAAAAGATGATGGTCGAGTCGGGGATCATCCTCATCAAGTACTGGCTGGAGGTCAGCGCCGAAGAGCAGACCCGCCGCCTGCAGGACCGCATCAACGATGGCCGCAAGCTGTGGAAGCTGTCGCCGATGGACCTCAAGTCGTACACCCGCTGGGATGAATACACCCGGGCCCGCGACGACATGTTCGCCGCCTCCGATTCGTCCTGGGCACCGTGGTTCATGGCCCATTCCAACGACAAGCGCCGTGCCCGGCTGAACATCATCAGCCATCTGCTGACGCGCATCCCCTACAAGGACATTACCCGCGACGGGCTGGTGAAGTTGCCCAAGCGCGGCAAGATCGGCAAATACAAGGCCGTCAACTACCCGTTCAAAGTCGTCGAAGAGCGTTTCTGATCTCTCCCCACGGGGAGCAGCGAGGGTGCGAGCCTATGCCACATGATGGCAGCCTGTTGCAGGCGACGGTGGTGTTCCTGCTGGCCGTGGTGCTTCTGGTACCGCTGGCGCAGCGTTTGAAAATGGGGGCGGTGCCCGGCTATCTGCTGGCGGGCATCCTGATAGGGCCATCGGTGTTTGGCTTGCTGAACAACCCGGATAACGTGGCACGCCTGTCGGAGATGGGTGTGGTGATGCTGCTGTTCGTCATCGGCCTGGAGCTGTCGCCGCGGCGTTTGTGGAGCATGCGCCGGGCGCTGTTTGGCGTCGGCTCGCTGCAAGTGGGCCTGAGCGCTGTGGTGCTTGGCCTGCTGGCGTACTGGCTGTTCGGCCAGTCGAAGCCGGCTGCCATCGTGCTGGGCCTGGGCCTTGCGCTGTCGTCCACCGCGTTTGGCCTGCAGGTACTGGCCGAGCGCAAGGACCTGGGCAAGCCGCACGGCCGCCTGGCCGTTGCGATCCTGCTGTTCCAGGACATTGCCGCGATCCCGCTGATTGCCGTGGTGCCGCTGCTCGGTGGTGATGTCAGCACCGCTGACGAAGGTGCCTGGCCGGTGCTGGCGGTGGTGGTTGGCATAGGTGTGCTGATCATCTTTGGCCGCTACCTGTTGACCCCTGTCTTCAAATGGACAGTCGGTTCGGGCCTGCCCGAGCTGTCGACCGCTACCGCCTTGCTGGTGGTGCTGGGCACCGCCTGGGTGATGGAGCACGTGGGCGTGTCGATGGCGCTGGGGGCATTTCTGGCGGGCGTGTTGATGGCCGAGTCGCCTTTCCGCCACGAACTGGAAACCCAGATCGAGCCCATCAAGGGTTTGCTGCTGGGGTTGTTCTTCGTTGGCGTGGGGATGAGCGCCGACCTGCGCCTGCTGTTCGGCATGCCGTTAATGGTGCTGGGGCTGACCCTGCTGCTGGTGGTCATCAAGCTGCCGCTGCTGTATGGCCTGGGCCGCACGGCGGGTGGGCTGAACCAGGCCCAGGCGCTGTGCCTGGGCGTGGTGCTGGCCTCTGGCGGCGAGTTTGCCTTCGTGGTGTTCAAGCTGGCGCTGGACCATCAGGTGCTGGCGCAGCAGGTGCATGACCTGCTGGTGCTGGCCATCACCTTGTCGATGGCGGTAGTGCCGTTGGTAATGATGGCCCTGGCGCGCCAGTTGCGTGACGACAGCCCGTCACAAGCAACCCCTGAAGCGGGCCACTGAATCGCGCCACACGGCGCACCTGGAGTTCGGAGGTGAAGCATGCAACCGGGTATCAAGCTGGACAGCCGCCTGTCGCGGGGCTTGCTCGATGTGCTCATCAAGGCCGGCCTGGTGGCTGCGCTGGTGATATTCGCCTTCCAGACGTTCCAGCCGTTCCTGGAGCTGATGCTGTGGTCGGTGATCCTGGCGGTGACCTTGTACCCGCTGTATTGCCGCATCCAGCGCCGCACAGGGCTCAAGGACGGGCTTTCGGCGACGCTGGTCGTTCTGCTGGTACTGGTCGTGCTGCTGGTGCCGATCTACCTGGTGGTGATGTCCATCGGCGAATCGGTGGACAGCCTGGTGACGCTGCTGAAAAGCGGGGCCTGGAGCGTGCCGGCACCTCCCGATTCGGTAGCGGCCTGGCCACTGATCGGGCCGAAGGTGCATGCCCTGTGGCTGGCAGCCTCGGAAAACATGGCCGGTGTGCTGAACCAGTGGATGCCCCAGCTCAAGGATGCCGGGCGCACGGTGCTGGGGGCTGCAGCCAGCGCGGGCGGCGCGTTCCTGTTGTTCATCGCGGCGATCATCGTCTCGGGCATCATCATGGCGTTCGGTGACCGTGGCGAAATCGCGGCGCAGCGCATAGCCATGCGGGTGTCGGGCGAGGAGCGCGGCAAGCCACTGGCCAAGCTGTGCACCGCCACCATTCGCGCGGTGGCCCAGGGCGTGATCGGCATTGCCTTCATCCAGATGCTGCTGATCGGTGTCGGCTTCGTCATCAAAGGGGTACCGGGGGCCGGGATGCTGGCCATCGTCATCCTCATGCTGGGGATTGCCCAGGCACCGGCCACGTTGATCACGGTGCCGGTGATCATCTACATCTTCAACGTCGAAGGCTTTACCGTGGCGACCATCATCTTCGCCATCTACAGCTTCGTCGCCGGGCTTGCCGACAACGTGCTCAAGCCGCTGCTGCTGGGGCGCGGGGTGGACGTGCCGATGCCGGTGGTGCTGATCGGGGCACTGGGCGGCATGGTGGTCAAAGGCATCATCGGCCTGTTCATCGGCCCGGTGATCCTGGGCGTCACTTATGTACTGTTCTGGCAATGGGTGGCGCTGCAGGTGCCGGAAAACCCCGTCGAGCCGTCGGCGTGAGCCAAGGCCTGCCATGCCCGGACGCCTCTGTGGTTGTGCACTGAGCCTGGCTGCCACGTTGGTGGGCTGTACTCAGGTCGGCCCGGATTTCCAGCCGCCGCAGGACCCGTGGCTGAGCACCTGGAACACCCCGCTGCTGGAGCAGGCCGGGCAGCAGGCCGCGGCGCCCGACCTGCGCCAGTGGTGGGCCGTGTTCGCCGACCCGGCCCTGGATGCCTTGATCGCCGAGGCCGATGCCAACAACAGCAACCTGCGCGTGGCCGGCTTGCGCATTGCCGAAGCCCGCGCCCAGTTGGCCATCGTGCAGACCGGGCGTTATCCACAGCTGCAGCAGCTGCGCGCCCAGAGCCTGTACCTGAAGCAGGACCAGTCCGGCACTGCCACCGCGCGTGACTCGGTGTTCTGGCAATCCAGCGCGGGCTTCGACATCGGCTGGGAAATCGACTTCTGGGGGCGCTTCAGCCGCGCCATCGAAAGCGCCGACGCCGTCTACTTCGCCTCCCAGGCCAATTATGCCGATGTCATGCTGCTGTTGCGTGCGCAGGTGGCCGACACCTATTTTGCCCTGCGCACCACCGAGGCGCGGCTGGATATCGCCGAAGAAAACGCCCGCCGCCAGGCGCGCAGCCTGGAGATAACCGAGCGGCTGTTCCGTCATGGCGAAAACGACGAACTCGACTGGCAACAGGCGCGCACCCAGTACCTGGCTACCCAGGCCACCATCCCCGAGTTTCAGAACCAGCTCAATGCCCTGCGCAACGTGCTGTGCTCGCTGCTGGGCCGGCCGCCCGGGCCGCTGCCACAGCTGGATGCCGGCCACGGCCAGTTGCCGTTGCCGGACCGCGCCGTGCTGCAGGGCGTGCCCGCCAGCCTGCTGCAGCGTCGCCCGGACATCCGCGCCGCCGAGCAGGCGGTGGCGGCGCAGTCGGCGCTGGTCGGGGTGGCCGAGGCCGACCTTTATCCACAGCTGAGCCTGCTGGGCAGCATCGGCTGGAGCTTCGTCACGGCCAATCACCTGCCCGATACCTTCGACATCGCCGCCGGGCCCAGCCTGATCTGGAACCCGTTCGACTACGGCCGGCGCAAGAACGCCGTGCGCGTGGAAGATGCCCGCTTGCAGCAGCTGATCGAGCTGTATCACCAGGGCGTGCGCGAAGCCGCCCGCGAGGCAGACGATGCCGCCAGCGGGCTGGTGCGCTCGCTGCAGAGCGCAAGCATCCGCGACCAGGCCTCGCAGGCCGCGCAGCGCTCGCTGAGCCTGGCCAGCTCGCAGTACCGCGAAGGCTTTGCCGACTTCCAGCGCGTGCTCGACGCCCAGCAACTGCTGCTGCAGCAACAGGACGGCTACCTGGTCAGCCGCGGCAATGCCGTCAGCAGCCTGGTGACGTTGTACAAGGCCCTGGGCGGCGGCTGGGACGCCAGCCGCGCACCGATCGACCCGGCCACCCGCCAGCAGATGCAGCAACGCACAGATTGGGGCGAACTGCTCGACGAGCCAGCCCCCAGCGCACATGCACAAGGTGAAACGAAATGAGCGACGCTACGCCGACGCCACCCCCGCCAGCCCCCGATCGCGGCATGCGCTGGGTGCTGCTGCTGATTGCCGTGAGCCTGCTGTGGTACCTGCTGGCCGACCGTTTCACGCCCTATACCCAGCAGGCCCGCCTGCAGGCCTACGTGGTGCCGGTGAGTGCCGAGGTGGCCGGGCAGGTGAAGCGTGTGGCGGTGGGCAACAACCAGGAAGTACGCAAGGGCGATGTGCTGTTCGAACTGGACCAGGAACAGTACCGCATCGCCCTGGCCCGCGCCGAAGCCGACCTGGACACGGTACGCCGGCAGATCGGTGCCCACACCGCTGGCATCGACTCGGCCCAGGCGGCGCTGTTGGCGGCCCAGGCCAACGAGCGCAAGGCGCGGCAGGACGCCGAGCGGCTCAAGCGCCTGATCGATGAAGACCCGGGCACGGTGTCGGTACGCCGCCTGGAGGGCGCCCAGGCCAACCGCGATCAGGCCATCAGCCAGGTCGCGGCAGCCCGTGCCGAAGTGGAGCGGGCCCGTGAGCAGCAGGGCGGGGCGCAGGACGACAACGCCCAACTGCGCAGCGCGGCGGCCAATGTGGAAAAAGCCCGGCTGGACCTGGCGCGTACCGTGGTACGCGCCGATGCAAACGGGCTGATCACCGACCTGCGCACCGACGTTGGCCACTATGTCGGCGCCGGCAGCCCGATGATGACCCTGATCGCCATCCATGACGTGTGGATAAGTGCCGACATGACCGAGAACAACCTCGGTCGGCTGCGCCCAGAAACTCCCGTGCTGGTAGTGCTCGATGCGCTGCCCGGCACGGTGTTGAAGGGGCGCATTCGCAGCATCGGCTACGGCGTGAGCGTGGGCCAGAGCAACCCGCCAGGCACGTTGCCGACCGTGCAGAACAGCCGCGAGTGGCTGCGCTCGGCGCAACGCTTCCCGGTGATCGTCGAACTGGAGCGTGACCAGTTGCAGGACAAGAGCGGTTTGCGGGTCGGCGGCCAGGCCGAAGTCATGGCCCTGCCAACCGAGGGCAATCCTTTGAACCTGCTGGGCCGGCTGTTCATGTGGCTGATGAGCTGGCTGTCGTATGCCTATTGAGCTGCGCCGCCTGCGCGCCCTGCGCCTGGCCTGGGGCGTGGCGCTGTGCCTGGCGGTGAGTTTCGGCATCGGCTTGCCGGTGCCGATCCTGGCGCCGGTGTTCGCGGTGTTGTTGCTGGCCATGCGCAGCCAGCCCTTGCCCCTGCGTGCGGCGCCGGCCCTGGCGGTGCTGGTGCTGCTTGCCTGCGGCAGCGGGCTGCTGCTGATTCCGCTGCTGCGCCATGCCCCGATGAGTGGGGTGTTGCTGGTGGGGGTGGGGGTATTCCTGACCTTGCGTTATGCGCTGAAGGGCGGCAACGGCCTGCTGGCCAATTTGCTGGTGATCGGCCTGACCATGATCGCTGCCGCCGGCACCAGCGACTTCAGCCTGGCGCTGTCGGTGGTCGAAGCGCTGGCCAAAGGCATGCTGCTGGCGGTGCTGGGTACCGCGGCAGCGCATGTGCTGTTTCCAGAGCCGGCCGATGCGCCGGCGCAACCGGCACCGCCTCTGCTCGACAGTGACCAGGTGAGCTGGGTCGCCTTGCGTGCCACGCTGATCGTCATGCCGGCCTTCTTGCTGGCGCTGATCGCACCGGACCAGTACATGCCGCTGATCATGAAGGCAGTGAGCCTGGGGCAGCAGGCCGGCGAGACCCGCGCGCGGCATGCCAGCCGCGAGTTGATCGGCTCGACCTTGCTTGCCGGGTTGCTGGCGATACTGACGTGGGGCGCGTTGAGCCTGTTCGTGCACCTGTGGATGTTTTTCCTGTGGGTGCTGCTGTTCGTCCTTTGGCAGGGGCGCAGGCTCTACCGTGCGGTGGACACCAGGCAAAGCCCGGCGTACTGGGTGAGTTGCCTGACGACCATGCTGATCTTGCTGGGGCAGTCGGTGCAGGACAGCGCGGGCGGGCAGGATGTGTACCGCGCCTTTGCCGTGCGCATGGCGCTGTTTCTGGCGGTGTCGGTGTATGCCAGTGCCATGCTCATATGGATTGATCGGCGGCGGGTTCGGTCTGCTTAGTTCTTCTGTACTGGCCTCTTCGCGGGCACGCCCGCTCCCACAGGTACAGCGACAACCTTGAGGTTTGTGCGGTCCCTGTGGGAGCGGGCATGCCCGCGAAGAGGCCAGCCCAGGAAAACCTAGGGCTTCCAGTCAACCCCACTCTCTTCCAGGTAGGCATCCACCGCTGCCCCAACAGTGGGATGAAACGCCGACTCCCCCATATGCTCGAACAACTCGAACTGCCGCATCTTGTCCTTTACCGGGTCCTTCATCTCGGCAAACTGCAACTCCACCCCCCGCGCCTCCAGCGCCCGGTCCAGTTCGGCCAGCATGTCCGCCGAGGTGATATCGATGCTGGTCACCGGCTCTGCCGCAATCACCAGCCGTTGTACCGGGGTAGGCGATGCATCCACCGCCGCCATCACCGTGCTCTGGAACTGCTCGGCATTGGCAAAGAACAGCGGGGCATCCCAACGCAGCAGCACCAGCCCCGGAATGCGTCGGGCCTGTGGATAACGCTGCACATCATGGTAACCGCGGGTGCCATCCACCCGTCCCAGCACCGCATGATGCGGCCGCCAGCCGTCCCACAGGAACTCGATCACCGATATCGCCACGGCAATGCAGATGCCAGGAATGGCTCCGAATACCGCTACGCCGACGAAGCAGGTGAACGACAGCCAGAACTCCCATTGCTGCATGCGGAAGATGCGCTTGAGGTCGGCAAACTCGAACAGGCCCAACGCTGCGGCAATCACCACCGCCGCCAGGGCGCTGTTGGGCAGGTGTTGCATCAGGTTGGGCGCCACCAGCAGCAACAGCGTCACCGCCAGCGCGCCGATGATGCCGGTGAGCTGGGTCTGCGAGCCGGCCGCTTCGGCCACGGGGGTGCGTGACGAACTGCTGCTGATGGGGATGCCCTGGAACAGCCCCGAGGCCAGGTTGGCCACGCCCAGGCCGAACATTTCCTGGTTGGGGTTGACCGGGGTCTTCATGCGCGCGGCGTAGGAACGTGACAGCACGCTGGTATCGGCGAACGACACCAGTGCCACCGCGATGCCGCCGAGCAGCACCTCCACCAGGTCGATATCGCTGACCCAGGGGAACACGAAGCGGGGCAGCCCCTGGGGCAGTTCGCCGAGCACTTTCACGCCTTGCTGGTCGAGCCCCAGCAGGCTCACCGCCAGCGTGGCCAGCACCACCGCAATGAGAATGCCCGGCAGGCGCTTGAACGGCTTGAGCAGCAGGATCAGCGCCAGGCTACCGCCACCGACCACGAAGCTTGGCCAATGGCCTTCGCCGGTGAGCAAGGCCTGGATCAGGTTCCAGGTATCCCGCAGCGGGCCCTGGCTGTCGACCGACAGGCCGAACAGTTTGGGCAACTGGCTGATCAGCACCGTGAGGGCGATGCCGTTCATGTAGCCATAGCGGATCGGCTTGGACAGCAACTCTGTGATGAAGCCCAGGCGCAGCAGACCGGCGATCACGCAGAACGCCCCGGCCACCAGGGCCATCATGCTGGCGATGGCGATTGCCCGTTGCGGGTCGCTGGCGGCGTACTGCACCACCACCGCCAGGATCGGCGCGGCCAGTGCCGAGTCCGGGCCCAGCACCAGGATGCGGCTGGGGCCGAACAGGGCATAGGCCAGCAGCGGGATGATGGTGGCGTACAGCCCGTAGATGCCGGGTACGCCAGACGCTTCGGCATAGGCGATGCCCACCGGCACCAGCATGGTGGTGAGCACCAGGCCGGCGGCGATGTCTTTGGGCAGCCAGGCGGGTTGGTAGTGGAGCAGGGTGACCAGGCCAGGTAACCATCGTTGCCAGTCGAGGCGGGGTTTTTCAGGCATGGGGCGTGCGTCCAGGGGAGGGTGCTGAATCACAGCTTAGATGCTGAATTCCGGGGCCGCTCTGCGGCCCTTTCGCTTTGATGCGAGGTCCAGAAAATGCGCGGTACCTGTGGGAGCGGGCATGCCCGCGAACACCGGCGCAGCCGGTGCCATGCACCGCGTTGGATTCTTCGCGGCTAAAGCCGCTCCCACAGGGGGAGGGTGCCGCTTGCCAGATGCCAAATGCCAGAAAAAACAAAACCCCTTGAGGCGTTGGCCTCAAGGGGTTCGTGGGTACTGCAGTCTGGCGCTTAGACGTTGAAGCGGAAGTGCATCACGTCACCGTCCTTGACGATGTAGTCCTTGCCTTCCAAACGCCATTTACCGGCTTCCTTGGCACCGCTCTCACCCTTGAACTGGATGAAGTCGTCATAGGCCACAACTTCAGCGCGGATGAAGCCTTTTTCGAAGTCGGTGTGGATCACGCCAGCGGCTTGTGGTGCAGTGGCACCGACGCGTACGGTCCAGGCACGTACTTCCTGCACGCCGGCAGTGAAGTAGGTCTGCAGGTTCAGCAGCTCGTAACCGGCGCGGATAACGCGGTTCAGGCCAGGTTCTTCCAGGCCCAGGGCCTCGAGGAACATGTCCTTCTCTTCACCGTCTTCCAGCTCGGCGATTTCCGCTTCGATCTTGTTGCACACCGGCACCACTACCGCGCCTTCTTCCTCGGCGATGGCCTTGACCACGTCCAGGTGCGGGTTGTTGTCGAAGCCGTCTTCGGCCACGTTGGCGATGTACATGACCGGCTTGCTGGTCAGCAGGTGGAAGCCGCGGATAACCGCCTTGTCTTCGGCGCTCATGTTCTTCATCAGGCTGCGCGCAGGCTTGCCTTCGGTGAAGTGCGGGATCAGCTGTTCGAGGATGGCCTTCTGCGCCAGGGCTTCCTTGTCGCCGCCCTTGGCGTTGCGGGCAACCTTCTGCAGTTGCTTCTCGCAGCTGTCGAGGTCGGCGAAGATCAGCTCGAGGTCGATGATCTCGATGTCACGCTTGGGGTCGACGCTGTTGGAAACGTGGATCACGTTCTCGTCTTCGAAGCAGCGCACCACGTGGGCAATGGCGTCGGTCTCGCGGATGTTGGCGAGGAACTTGTTGCCCAGGCCTTCGCCCTTCGAGGCACCAGCCACCAGGCCGGCGATGTCGACGAACTCCATGGTGGTCGGCAGGATGCGGTTTGGCTTGACGATCTCAGCCAAGGCATTCAAGCGCGCATCGGGCATCGGCACGATGCCGCTGTTAGGCTCGATGGTGCAGAAGGGGAAGTTCTCCGCCGCGATGCCAGACTTGGTCAGGGCGTTGAACAGGGTGGACTTGCCGACGTTGGGCAGGCCGACGATGCCGCAATTGAAACCCATGGGTATTCCCCTCTCTAAAGGAAATCAGGCCTTCTGGCTGTGCAGCTCGCGCATCGCCTTGGCGAAGTCGCCGGCAAGCACGTCCGGCAGCACGCCGAGGGCAAAATCGATGCTGGCGTCGAGCTTCTCCTGCTCGGCGCGCGGCGCGCGGCCCAGGACGAAGTTGGAGACCAGTTTGGCGTCGCCCGGGTGGCCGATGCCAAGCCGCAGGCGGTGGAAGTCGTTCTGGTTGCCGAGCTGCGCGATGATGTCGCGCAGGCCGTTGTGCCCACCATGGCCACCGCCGCGCTTGAGCTTGGCGACGCCCGGGGGCAGGTCGAGTTCGTCATGCGCCACCAGGATCGCTTCCGGCTTGATGCGGAAGAAATTGGCCAAGGCCGCCACGGACTGGCCGCTACGGTTCATGTAGGTGGTGGGGATGAGCAGACGAACGTCGTTGCCCTGATGGCTGAACTTAGCCGTCAGGCCGAAATATTTGCGGTCAGCGGTCAACGAGACGCGCTGGGCGCTGGCAATGCGTTCAACGAAAAGAGCCCCTGCGTTATGCCGGGTCTGTTCGTATTCGGGGCCGGGGTTACCCAGGCCGACGATCAACTGGATGGCGGTCACGTCAGGGGCTCTTCCTTGGAGTTGGTGGGTTACAGGGCGCGCGGCACTGTAACCCGATCAACGCCGGCGTGCGAGTGGATTACTCGGCAGCGCCTTCTGCTTCTGGAGCAACGCGTGGAGCGTGAACGTTGGCAACAGCTTTGTCATCACCGTGGGCCAGAGCTACGAACTCTACGCCTTTCGGAGCTTTCAGGTCCGACAGGTGGATGATGGTGCCGATTTCAGCGTTGGCCAGGTCGACTTCGATGAACTCAGGCAGGTCTTTGGCTTCGCAGGAAACTTCGATCTCGGCTTCTACGTGGGAGATCTCGCCGCCTTTCTTGACCGGGGCTTCTTCGTTGATGAAGTGAACCGGTACCTTGGCGGTCAGTTTCTGGCCAGCAACGACGCGAACGAAGTCGGCGTGCATGATGAAACCTTTGGCCGGGTGGCGCTGCAGAGCCTTGACCACGACGTTTTGCTTGGCGCCGTCTACGTTCAGTTCCAGAACGTGGCTGAAGGCAGCCTCGTTTTCGAACAGCTTGGTGATTTCCTTGGCCAGGATGGTCAGGGACTGGGCGTCCTGGTTACCACCATAGACAACGGCTGGGATGTTCGCGGAGTGACGCAGGCGGCGGCTCGCACCTTTCCCCAGGTCAGTACGCGCTTGGGCGTTCAGAGTGAATTCGGTCATTTTGTTTCTCCAAAATAGCCCCCCGAGGGCGTTTGCGACCAGCGCCAACGGGGATGGCAAAAAAGCCCCGCCCCAACAACCAGTGTTGGGGCGGGGCGCTTTTCGTCAGCGTGTGTTCCGCTTAGCGGAACATCGCGCTGATCGATTCTTCGTTGCTGATGCGGCGGACCGCTTCAGCGACAACCGGTGCGATATCCAGCTGGCGGATACGGTCACAGGCTTGAGCAGCGGCGGACAGCGGAACGGTGTTGGTCACCACCAGCTCGTCCAGTACCGACTTCTCGATGTTCTCGATCGCGCGGCCCGACAGGACAGGGTGCGTGCAGTAGGCGTAAACCTTGGCAGCGCCGTGTTCTTTCAGGGCTTTGGCCGCGTGGCACAGGGTGCCGGCGGTGTCGACCATGTCGTCTACCAGGATGCAGGTGCGCCCTTCGACGTCGCCGATGATGTGCATCACCTCGGAGTGGTTAGCCTTCTCGCGGCGCTTGTCGATGATACCCAGGTCGACGCCCAGGGACTTGGCGACGGCACGTGCGCGCACGACACCACCGATGTCCGGGGAGACGATCATCAGGTTCTCGAAACGCTGGTCCTCGATATCGTCGACCAGTACGGGCGAGCCGTAGATGTTGTCGACCGGGATATCGAAGAAACCCTGGATCTGGTCAGCGTGCAGGTCGACGGTGAGTACACGGTCGATACCTACGACAGTGAGCATGTCAGCGACGACTTTGGCGCTGATGGCTACACGTGCCGAACGCGGACGGCGGTCCTGGCGGGCGTATCCGAAGTAAGGAATCACGGCGGTGATTCGGGATGCTGAGGAGCGGCGGAAGGCGTCGGCCATCACTACCAGTTCCATCAGGTTATCGTTGGTCGGGGCACAGGTCGGCTGAATAATGAAGACGTCTTTACCGCGGACATTTTCATTGATCTCAGTGCTGATCTCGCCGTCGGAGAACTTACCGACAGAGACGTCACCGAGAGGGATATGCAGCTGACGTACGACACGCCGAGCCAGATCGGGGTTGGCATTCCCCGTAAAGACCATCATCTTGGACACGCGCAGTACCTGAAGGCTGAGGGTAACCTGGATGAGTATAAGGAAAATGGCAGGGGCGGCTGGATTCGAACCAACGCATGGCAGGATCAAAACCTGCTGCCTTACCGCTTGGCGACGCCCCTGTATCTGTTGCTGCGAACGCTATGCGCTCGACTTCTTGACCAGACTTTGCAGCTTGCGATGCAACATCGAAACGTTGCTTCCTTTCGCCACAAACCCTGTTTGGGTCGCTGAAAGAAGGGCCAGAACTTTATCAGCTTCGGCTTTGCTTGGGAAGGCCCCAAACACACAACTTCCAGTACCGGTCAGTCGAGCCTCAGTGAATTTACCCAGTGAATTCAACGCATTGCGAACTTCCGGGTAACTCTGCTCTACCACCGGTTGGCAGTCATTTCGACTGTTTCCCTCGGGAACGGGGCGCATCTTAAGGGGGAGTGAATCACGTGTCAACTGTGGATGTGAAAAAATTTCTACTGTGCTGACAGACACTTGCGGCACCAGCACGACATACCACGGCTCTTGCGGGTCGACCGGGGTCAGTTGTTCACCCACGCCCTGGGCGAACGCCGCGTGGCCGCGCACGAATACCGGTACGTCGGCGCCCAGGCTCAGGCCCAGGGCGGCCAGGCGGTCTTCGTCCCAGTCCAGTTGCCACAGGTGGGCGAGCGCCAACAGGGTAGTGGCGGCATCCGAGCTGCCACCGCCGATGCCGCCGCCCATGGGCAGCACCTTGCTCAGCCAGATGTCGGCGCCCAAAGTAGTGCCGGATTGTTCCTGCAGCTTGCGCGCGGCACGCACGATCAGGTTGCTGTCGTGCGGTACCGCCTCGATCTCCGTATGCAGGCGGATCACGCCGTCGTCACGTACGGCGAAGCTCAGTTCGTCGCCGTGATCGAGAAACTGGAACACGGTTTCCAGCTCGTGGTAGCCGTCCGCGCGGCGGCCGATGATGTGCAGCCACAGGTTGAGCTTGGCCGGGGCGGGGAGGGTAAGGGTTTGCATGTATCAGTGCCCCAGCTGGCGCGGCTGCCAGTCCTTGACCACCAGGGTCACGTCGAGGTTTTTGCCGTGCAGCTTCAGGCGCTCGGGCAGCCAGTAGCCGTTCTGCTCGGTGTAGCTCAGGTACTGCACCTGCCAGCCATCCTGGTCGAGGCTGGCCAGGCGGCTGTCGCCGTCCAGGGTCAGCTTGCTCTTGCTGTCGGGGGCGGGCAGGCCGCGCACCCACCAGACCAGGTGCGAGACCGGCAACTGCCAGCCCAGCTGCTCTTCCAGCAGTGCTTCGGGGCTGGGGGCCTCGTAGCGGCCCTGGTTGGCCACTTCCAGTACCACGCCGCCGGGGCGGCCGGTCAGGCGTGCGGCGCCACGGCCCAGCGGGCCGGCCAGGCGAATGTCGTAGTAGTCCTGGCGTTGCAGCCAGAACAGCGTGCCGCTGCCCGAGTCGCGCGGGGCACGGATGCCGACCTTGCCGTTGATCTGCCAGCCATCGAGGCTGCTCAGCTGCTCTTTATGGGCGCGCCACTGCTGCGGGTCGCCGTGGCCCTGCAGGGCCTCGCGGCTACCGAAGCCGGCACAGCCGGCCAGCAGGGCGATCAGGGTGAAGGTAATGCAATGGCGCAGGAACATGGCGTTAGAGAGTCTCGGATCCGGTCAGGCGCAGAATGGTCTTGCGCAGGATGGGGCTGTCGGCCTGGGCTTCGAAGCCCTTGGCCCAGACCTGGCGGGCTTCGCGGCGCTTGCCGTTGGCCCATAGCACTTCGCCCAGGTGGGCGGCCACTTCGTGGTCGGGGAAGCTGGCAAAGGCCTTGCGCAGGTAGGTTTCAGCCTCGTCGAGGTTGCCCAGGCGGTAATTGACCCAGCCCAGGCTGTCGAGTACCGCCGGGTCGTCCGGGGTCAGCTGATGGGCCTTGTCGATCAGCGCCTTGGCTTCGCTGTAGCGGGTGGTGCGGTCGGCCAGGGTGTAGCCGAGGGCGTTCAGGGCCATGGCGTTTTCCGGTTCGCGGGCGATGATGGCGCGCAGGTCTTTTTCCATCTGCGGCAGGTCGTCACGCTTTTCCGCCAGCATGGCGCGGGTGTAAAGCAGGTTGAGGTCGTCCGGGTAGCGCTGGATGGCTTGCTGCAGCACCTGGCTGGCCTGGGCGTCCTTGTTGTTGTTGCTGTAGCTTTCCGATTCGATCAGGAACAGCTGGATGGCGTAGTCCGGCTGGGCTTCGCGGGCATCGGCGAGCAGGCGTGAGGCTTCGGTACCACGGCCGTTGGCGATCAGGATGTCAGCCTGGCGCAGTTGCGCCGGCAGGTAGTCGGGGCCCGGACCGACCAGGGCGTATTCACGCAGGGCGCCTGCAGGGTCGTGGCGCTCCTCGCGGATGCGGCCCAGGTTCAGGTGCGCGGCGTCGACGTTGCTATCGCGTTCGATCAGCTCCTGCAGGTAGCCCTCGGCTTCATCCCAGTCCTTGTTCTCCAGGCACACCAGGGCCAGCGAATAGCGCAGCTCGTCGTCCTCGGGGTATTGCTGGACCAGGCTGAGGAACTCGCCCTTGGCATCGGCGATGCGGTCCTGTTCGACCAGGGTGCGGGCGTAGGTCAGGCGCAGGCGCTTGTCGTCCGGGTTGTCGCGAATCGCCCCGCGCAGCAGTGGCAGGGCCTCCGGGCCGCGGTCCAGGGCTTGCAGCAGGCGCGCGCGCAGCAGGATCGGGGCGATTTCGCCGTTTTGCGGCGGGTGCGACTCGAGCAGTTCCAAGGCTTCTTCGGCCTTGCCGTCCTGGTTCAGCAGCAGGGCCTTGCCGAACACCAGTTGGCCGTTGTCCGGGTACTTCACCAGCAGGCGTTCGAAGCTTTGCAGCAGGCCGTCGCGGGTGCTCTGGTCGGTTTCGGCGGCGGACAGGGCGAGGAAATCGAAATGGGTGTCGCCCTGGCCCTGCAGAACCTTTTCCATGTACGTCATGGAGTCGTCATAGCGGCCGGCGCGGGCCAGCTGGATGGCGGCGGCGCGCTGGGCGTCGAGGTTCTGCGGGTCGTTGCGGGCCCAGACCAGGGCGTTGTCCAGTGCCGGTTCGTCGGCGCCGAGGTATTCGGCAATGCGGTAGGCGCGCTCGGAAACCCCGGGGTCCTGGGTTTTCGCGGCCTGGTCGGTGTAGTTGGCCAGGGCGATGTCGAAGCGGTTGCGCTGGCCGGCCAGCTCCGCCACCAGCAGGCTATAGAGCGTGTCCTGCTTGAACGAGCCATACACCACGGGCTTTTCCGCCTCGCTCTTGCCGGCCTCGGCGACGGGGGGCTCGGCCTTTTGCGGGGCCAGGCTCTGGCAGCCCTGGAGCAGGGCGAAGGCAAGCAGCAATGCGTATGGTTTGTTCATAGAAGACTTTAAGAGGACTCACCGGCGGTCGGAGCATGATGACACAAGCGCGGGGGCAAACCCACCTGCGAAGGTATGAAGCCGCGCTTCGCTTATGCAGACCGCGCTGTGCCCGCGGGGTTCGCCGCAGAGCCTGCCACGGCGCCCAGAACACAGAATTATTGCTCTTGCTCTTGCTCTTGCTCTTGCTCTTGCTCTTGCTCTTGCTCTTGCTTCTAAGCGCGCGATAGTTCAGGCGCCGCCGATTGCGACTTCAGGAGGCCGAGCGAAGGGACTGCGGAGGGAGGTGACGGGCATGGATGCCCGTCAAGCGCTGAGGCCCCAGGGATGGGGCCTGCAGCGCGTACTCCCGGGAGCAGGCCCGTAGCGAGGGGACCCCGGAGCGAAGCGTAGGGGCCGGATGATGGGAGCCGACGGTTTTTGGTTCCTTTTTGCCACGACAAAAAGGGACCCGCCGTAAGGGCGGAAAGGTGACTTTGCGCCACCATCGCGAATGAATGCCTGCTCGATGTGAATGCCCACATCCAAAAAGCCAAAAAGCCAAAAAGCCAAAAAGCCAAAAAGCTTAAGCGACGGTTTTGATATGGCGAACAGTCCGTTTGCGATGGCGACGCTGACTCACCTTTTCGCCCTTACGGCGAGTCACTTTTTGCCAA
>NZ_NEJX01000031.1:0-31893 GCF_002113245.1 Pseudomonas sp. B13(2017) | reverse complement strand
CAAGTCCATCTGGGCCCATGACCAGTACACGGAGCTGAAGACCATCTGGATCAACGCTTCGTGACCTGAGCAAGACCGGTGCTGTTCTGACGGAGTTCGGCACCTGGCCGCCCTGTGTTGTCCGGGCTGGCCTCTTCGCGGGCACGCCCGCTCCCACAGGCCATGCATAGCCTCGAAGACTGTGGCTGGCTTGCCGACGGAGAGGCCGGGCCTGCTCAGAACTTCGACAAGATCCAGTCCCGCATGCGGCAACACGCGCTGTCGTCCTTCTTCTGCTCGTTGAAGGTCAGGAAGTGCTGGCTGTCCTTGTGCACCAACTCCTGCGCCACCGGCCGTACCAGCACCCCCTCCTCGATCAGCGGCTCGATCAGGTAATGCCAGCCCAAGGCGACCCCCTGGCCCTTGATCGCCAACTGAACCAGCGAGCCGTAATCGTTGGAATGCAGCAATTGCGCACCTGCCGCCACCCGCGCACTCAAGTCGACATTGTGGTACTCGAACCACATGTACCAGTCGATGTGCTCGGCAATCTGCGAACGGCCGTAAGGGCTGAGGTTCAGCAGTGAGCCCTGGCTGATACCGTCCAGCGTGGCCACTTCCGGGTGCTGTGCCAGGTAGCCCGGGCTGCAGATCGGGTAGATCACGTCATAGGCCAAAGGGTGGCTGCTGTAGCCTTCCCTGATCTTCGACAGCTTGTTGATGAACATGTCAGGCTGGACCCCAGGTTCCATGTTCACGAAATTCTGGGTGATGACCAGGTTCAGGTCGATGTCCGGGTTCGCTGCCAGAAACTCCGGCAACCGCGGCGTCAACCACAAGCCGGAAAACGCCGGTGTACAGCACAGTGTCACCACCCGCTTGCCCTTGTTCTGCCGACGTATGCGGCTCGAGACCTGGGCGATGTTGCTGAGCGACAGCTGTACGGCATCGAAAAAGATCGCGCCTTCGGGCGTAAGCGCCACCGCCCGCCCGTTGCGGATGAACAGCTCGGCGCCCATGAAACCTTCCAGCTCACGTATCTGTTTGCTGATGGCCGCCTGGGTGACGCACAGCGACTCTGCCGCGCGGGTGAAATTGAGGTACTTCGCCGCCGCGACGAACGCCTTTACGGCGCGCAGCGAAGGCATTTGTATAAGCGCCTGATCGGGCTCTGTGTGCTTGACCATTGACCTCTACCAGTTATCAGGAAACGGGGGGCAGTCGCCGCTGGCCCATCATACAAAAAAAGGGCCTCGATCGAGGCCCTTCGGTACTTCATCGACACGACTGGCGCGCGCTATTCATCGCCTGCACGCAGCTCCTTGAACTTCATGTTGGCCTTGGCGCCGATGGTCAGGAACGGCTGTGGCGGCAACGGCTTGGGCTTGTCATAGGCGCTGAGTATCTGCACCAGTTCACTGTCGATGCCCACTGCCAGGTCCGCCGCAGCGATGCCTGCCGCACTCGACTTGGAAGCACCCAGCCCGTTGCAACCACAGGCAGCGATCACTCCGGTATCGACTTCACCGAACGCTGGCACGCTGTTCCAGGTCAGTGCCATGGGGCCGCCCCAGCGGTACTCCATGCGCAACCCCTTGAGCGTGGGGAAACGCGTCGCGAACTTGCCGTCATGCACACGGCCGGCACTGTTCACCTGGCCATCGCCAATGGTCAGGCTCGGGTTGTAGCTGTAGCGCCAGCGCACCAGAATCCGGTCACTGTCACCATCGCTGATCCGCCGCACCGTGGTGCCCATGGGCAACGCCGGGGTGGCGGCCCAGGTACGCTGGCCCGGTAGAAGTCTGGGGTCGAAGCGCTCGGTCAACGAAGCGTAGGTGAACACATGCAGCAGCTTGCCCTTGAAGAAGCCGAAGCTCTGCGCATGGCCGTTGTTGGCAAGGATGATCTTGCCCGCTGAGACCATGCCGTTTGGCGTCTTGATCACCCACGCGCCACCCACCTGCTTGAAGGAAATGGCCGGCGTCTGTTCATACACCTGCACCGGGTCAGCCAGAGCATCGGCAAAACGCCTGACGTAGGCCGCCGGCTGGATCATCACCGTGCCCGGCATGAACATGCCCGAGGTGTAGGCCGGGCTGCCCGTTACCTCGCCAATCTGCCGGGTGTCCAGCAGCTCATACCGCTCACCCAGCGCGTCGAGTTGCTTGCCGTAGGACAGGATGTGCTCGTCCCCCTGGGTGCCCCGGGCCACGCTGAAGCGCCCACAGGGGTCGAAGACTTCCTTGCCCCAGCCATGCAGGTCGGCCAGCTCCCTGCCCAGGTCGATGGCCGTGCGGTACAGCTTGATGTCACGCCGGGCGCGCTCGAGCGAACCACCACCCAAGCCCTCGGCGGACACTTCATGCGGCAGGTCGATGATGAAGCCGGAGTTGCGCCCGGAGGCCCCCTCGCCGACCAGCCCGGCCTCGAGCACCACGACCTTCAGCGTCGGGTCACGCCGGACCAGTTGGCGGGCCGCCGACAAACCGGCAAAGCCACCCCCGATGATGGCGACATCCGCCGTGACCGCACGGTTGAGCACGGCCTTGGCCTGGCGGCGTGGCAGCATCTCCACCCAACCCGAGCTGCCATTGTTGCTGGGCAATTTCGAAGCAGTGTACATAGTGAGCGCCCCTGCGAAATCAGGAAGCCGATGCTTCGCGTTCGATCAACGGAGCCAGTGCCTCACGCAACGCACCCAGCTTGCTTTCGGCCAGGCGGGCCAACGGACGGCGCGGGTTGCCTGCGTCATACCCCATGATCTGCGCGCCGGCGTACACCGACTGCACATAGTCACCCTGCCAGATCAGCGACATCACCGGGGCCAGGCTCTTCCAGATCTGCTGCACCTGGGCCCAGTTGCCTTCGCTGGCAGCATTGGCCACGGCAACGCAGGTCTTCGGCGCCATGTTCGCGCCACCCCAGATCAGCCCTGCCGCGCCGGCGAACAGTGCGTAGGGTACCAGCGGGTCCGCGCCGTTCATGGTCGGCAGGCCGGTGCGCGACAACGACGCCTGGGCTGCCAGATCGCCGCTGCTGTCCTTGACCGAGACAAAGTTGGGGATCTCGCTCAGTTGCTTGAACAGCGACGGTGTCACTTCGACACCGACGGCCTGTGGCACGTTGTAGCCGATGATCGGCAGGCCGGCCTCGGACACGCTCGAGTAGAAGTCGACAATGCCCTGGTCGTCGGTGGGGCCTTCGAAGAAGGGCGGCAGCACCATCACACCGTCGGCACCGCAGTCCTTGGCGTGGCGGGTGCGCTCGACCACTTCCTCGACCAGCAGCGCCGAAGTCTGCGCGATGACGCGGGCGCGGCCGTTGATGACCTTGGCACCAAAGGCCACCAGCTCCTTCGATTCATCCTTGCTCAGGTAAACGTGCATCCCGGTTCCGGAGCTGAGTACGAAACCATGCACACCTGCAGCGATGTAGCGCTCGATCAGGCTCTCGAAACGCGCGTAGTCGATCTTGCCCTGTGCATCGAACGGGGTGGTGATGGCCAGGTTTACGCCGGAAAACTTGAATGCGGACATTGGGGTAACTCCTTATTGTTTTCAGCTGGACGGTCCAGCCAAGGCATTGAGCGTGCTGCGGCTCCATGCAAAAGGCTAAAGTCTCATCCACTGTGCATACAGCGACATTTCGGGCGACGACTTGATGAGAAAAGGTTATGCCGCACACTGCACGAACCCCCGCAGGCCTGAGTGATCTGTATGGTTAGCGCCAGGCAAAAGCTGATTTTCGGAGACAAGCATGCTGCGTATTTTTGAACGATGGCTCGACCCCTTCCCCCCTGACGAGATACCACCGCCACCGGTTGGTCTGTTGCGATTCATGTGGGCCTGCACCCGGGGTGCGCGCGGCTACATCCTGGCGCTTGCGCTGCTCAGTGCCGGGGTATCGATCTACGAAGCCTGGCTGTTCGCCTTCCTCGGCCAGGTCGTGGACCTGCTCTCGGCCTGGCAGGCCGGCGGTGCCGTCGGCCCCGAAGAAACCCGGGTGCTGTGGGGTATCGGCATCGTCCTGCTGGTCAGCATCGGGTTGGTGGCGCTACGCACCATGCTTCAGCACCAGGTACTGGCGATCAATTTGCCGCTGCGCCTGCGTTGGGACTTTCACCGGCTGATGCTGCGCCAGAGCCTGTCGTTCTTTTCTGACGAGTTTTCCGGCCGGGTCACCACCAAGGTGATGCAGACGGCGCTGGCGGTTCGCGATGTGTTGTTCACCCTCATCGAGATCCTGCCCGGGATCGGTGTGTACTTCATCGCGATCATTGCCCTGGCCGGTGGCTTTGCCTTGAAGCTGATGCTGCCATTCATTGCCTGGGTCGTGCTGTTCGGCCTGGCCATGCTGTATTTCGTGCCACGCCTGGGCAAGGTCGGCCAGGAGCAGGCCAACGCCCGATCATCGATGACCGGGCGGGTTTCTGACGCCTACACCAACATCACCACGGTGAAACTGTTCTCGCACGCCAACCGCGAAGCGCACTTCGCGCGCGCAGCCATGGAGGACTTCAAGCAGACCGGTTTTCGCCAGATGCGTCTGGTCAGCCAGTTCGAAATCGTCAACCAGGCGCTGGTGGTGGGCTTGATCATTGCTGCCGGTGGCTATGCGCTGTGGCTGTGGCACCAGGGCCAGGTCGGCACCGGGGCGGTGGCGGCGATCACCGCCATGGCCTTGCGTATCAACGGCATGTCGCACTGGATCATGTGGGAGATAACCTCGCTGTTCGAAAACATCGGCACCGTGCAGGACGGCATGGCCACCCTCACCCGCGGCCCCAAGGTAACGGATGCGCCGGGCGCTGCCGAGCTGGTAACCAAGGGGGGCGCGGTGAGTTTCGACAAGGTCGGCTTCAACTACAACGGCGAGCGCCAGGTACTCGACGACCTGAGCCTGCACATCCGCCCGGGCGAAAAAGTCGGTTTGGTCGGCCGCTCCGGCGCCGGCAAATCCACCTTGATCAACCTGTTGCTGCGCTTCTACGACGTGGACCGTGGGGAAATCCGCATCGACGGGCAGAACGTGGCCAAGGTCACCCAGGACAGCCTGCGCAGCGCCATCGGCATGGTCACCCAGGACACCTCACTGCTGCACCGCTCGATTCGCGACAACATCGCCTATGGCCGCCCCGATGCGACCGAGGCGCAGATCCGCGCCGCTGCGGCCAATGCCCAGGCCGATGGTTTTATCAGCCAGCTCAGCGACCGCCAGGGCAACACCGGTTACGACACCTTGGTGGGGGAGCGCGGCATCAAGCTGTCTGGTGGCCAGCGCCAGCGCATCGCCATTGCCCGGGTGATGCTGAAGAACGCGCCGATCCTGCTGCTGGACGAAGCCACCAGTGCGCTGGACTCGGAAGTGGAGGTGGCCATTCAGGAGAGCCTGGATGAAATGATGCAAGGCAAGACCGTCATCGCCATCGCCCACCGGTTGTCGACGATTGCCGCCATGGACCGGCTGATCGTGATGGATGAAGGGCACATCATCGAGCAAGGCACCCATGCGCAACTGCTGGCGAAGAATGGTACTTATGCGCGGTTGTGGCAGCACCAGAGCGGCGGGTTCCTGGGTGAGGACCAGGGCGTGGCCGAGGCGATGGAGTAGGCGCAAGGAGGGATCAGGCACCGCGTCGCCTGCTTCGCGGGCACGCCCGCTCCCACAGGGATCGCGCCAGGGCAGGGACTTCTGCACTCCTGCAGAATCAACTGCCCTGGCGCGATCCCTGTGGGAGCGGGTTTACCCGCGAAGACGGCAGCACGATTCCCGGACCATACCGCCTCAATCCAGCACCGGCCGCAACAACGCCTGGGCCTCGTACAGGGTCGGCAGATACCGCAAGCGTATTTCATCCACACTCAACCGCGAAGCATGGGTGGTGATGGTCAACGTCGCTTTCAGCCGGCCAGCCCGGTCCAGCAGTGGCACACCCAGCACGCGCATGCCGATTTCATACTCCTGGTCCACGATACAGAACCCCTGCTCCTTCACCCGCAGCAACTCCGCCTCCAGCTGTAACCGGTCCGTCTGCGTATAAGGCGTCAACCCCCGCAGCGGGTTACGCGCAAAGTAGGCATCCCGCTCCCCCTCATCCAGCCAGGCCAGCCAGACTCGCCCGCCGGCGGTGCAATACATCGGTACCCGCGAACCCGGCCGGATCGACAACGAAGACACATGGCTGTAGCGGCTGCGTACCAGATGGATGATCTCGTCACCATCACGGGTACCCACCGACACATGCTCCTGCGTCTGCCGCGCCACCTGCTCGACGATCGGCCGCAGCATGCGCGGCAGTTGCGCCGAGTCCACATACGCCTGGCCAAGGCGCAGCGCCTTGGGCGTAAGCCAGTACTCACGGCTGTCGGTTTCGGCAAACCCTTCGTGCACCAAGGTCAACAGAAACCGCCGCGCGGCACTGGGGGTAAGGCCGGACAACCTGGCCGCCTGGGGCACGCTAAGGCGCGGCTGCTCGGCGCTGAACAGCTGCATGAGCGCCAGGCCCTTCTGCAAGCCGGCGATCAGGTCACGGGGGTGGATAGCGGGGGTGTTCATCTATTCGACTCGCAAGCAGGGCAAAAACAGCCGATTACCGCGATAACCGGATCAATGATGCGATTATCGCATTAAACGCCCGATCAGCGCATTGTTGCCCACGCCCCCTTGCCTCACCCTTGGCCTGCATAACAACGCCAATAAGGAGGTCAGCATGATTCGTGGTTCCACTGAACTGGTCGCCATCGTCGGTTCGCCCATTGCCCAGGTGAAGTCCCCCGAAAACTTCAACACCTGGTTCGCCAACAACAACTGCAACCTCGCCATGCTGCCCATCGACCTGCATGAGGCCGCACTGGATACCTTCGCCGGCACCCTGCGCGGCTGGCAGAACCTGCGCGGTTGCGTGGTCACCGTGCCGTACAAGCAGGCCCTGGCCAGCCACCTGGACGGCCTGAGCGAGCGCGCAGCCGCGCTGGGCTCGGTCAATGTAGTGCGCCGTGAGCGAGACGGTCGCCTGCTGGGCGACAACGTGGACGGCGCCGGCTTCCTCGGTGCTGCGCGCAAACATGGCTTCGAGCCGGCGGGCAAGCGTGCGTTGGTGATCGGTTGTGGCGGGGTCGGCAGTGCCATCGCCTATGCGCTGGGCGAGGCCGGCATCGCCAGCATCACCCTCAGCGACCCCAGCACCGCGCGCATGGGCGCTGTGTGCGAGCTGCTCGGCAATGCCTTCCCCGCGGTCGAACTCGCCACCCGGGTCGACGGGCTGGAAGGCTTCGACCTGCTGGTCAACGCCTCCCCTGTCGGCATGGGCGGTAGCGCGGAACTGCCGCTGCCTGCCGCCCTGCTCGCCACCTTGCAAGCCGAAACCCTGGTCGCCGACGTGGTCACCTCGCCCGAGATCACCCCGCTGCTGAAGCGGGCACGCCAGGTTGGCTGCGCGGTCCAGACCGGCCCGGAAATGGCCTTCGCCCAACTCGGCCACCTGGGCGCCTTCATGGGCGTCACGCCGCTGGAGATCTGAAGCCATGCCGACGCATGAACATGCGCAACACAACTTTGACCTGGTCGTGCTGGGCAGCGGCGCCGGTGGTTTTACCGCTGCCGCCACGGCCGCGCGCCATGGGCTGAAAGTGCTGGTGGTGGAAAAGGCCGAACACTTTGGCGGCACCTCGGCGATTTCCGGCGGGGCGGTGTGGCTCTACGGTACCGATCAAGCCCGCGCCGCCGGTGCGGTGGACTCCCCCGAGGCCATTCGCACCTACCTCAGGCAGGTCATCGGCGACGGCTATGACCCCGCCCTGGTCGACGCCTTCATCGAGCATGGCCACCAGGCGCTGCGCTGGCTGGAGCAGAACACCGAACTGCGCTACGCCCTGCGCCCGCATTCGCCGGACTACTACCCGGACGCCCCCGGTGCCACCCAGTTTGGCCGGGCGCTGGAGATGGTCGAGTACGACGGCAGGCAGCTCGGCCCGCACTTCAAGGACCTGCAGATGCCACCGCCCGGCATGTTGCTGTTCGGCGGCATGATGGTCAACCGCGTGGATATCCAGCATTTTCTCAGTATCCGCCGCTCGCCCCGGTCGCTGTGGCATTGCCTCAAGCTGATGGCGCGTTACGCGCAGGACCGCCTGCGCCACCCGCGCGGCACGCGGCTTACCACCGGCAACGCCTTGATCGCCCGCCTGGCCAGCAGCGCCTTTGCCCATGGCACGCAGCTGTGGTTGCGCAGCGAAGCCCTGGAGCTGATCGTCGAACGCGGCGTGGTCACCGGCGTGGTGGTGCAACGCGAAGGGCGCCGTGAACGGGTGCTGGCCCGGGGCGGTGTGGTGTGCGCCATGGGCGGGTTCGCTGCAGGCGCGCTGGCCGACAGCTACCGGCCGGCCCGGCAAGCGCCGCACCTGACCATGTCACCGCCCAGCAATGACGGCGCTGCCCTGCGCCTTGGCCAAGCCGTGGCCGCAGCCCAGGGTGAGGGCCTGGTGGCCAACTTCTTCTGGGCACCGGTTTCCGAACTGCGCCATGCCAGTGGCGAGCATGAGCGCTTCCCGCACCTGGTCACCGACCGCGCCAAGCCGGGCGTGATCGCGGTGAGCCCGGACGGGCGACGTTTCGTCAACGAGTCCGATTCCTACCACCACTTCGTGCAGACCATGTTCGCCAAAGGCATTGCCAGCTGCTGGCTGGTCTGCGATGCCGAGGCGATGAACCGCTACGGCCTGGGCCTGGCGCGGCCAAAGCCGGTGGACAACCAGGCATTGATCGACGCCGGCTACCTGCACCGCGCCGCAACAGCGCAGGCCCTGGCCAAGGCCATTGGCGTCGACCCACAGGTGTTCATGCAGACCCTGGAGCAGTTCAACGCCGACGCCCGCAACGGCATCGACCGCGCGTTCGGCAAAGGCGGCAACAGCTACAACCGCTACATGGGCGACCCGCAACACACGCCCAACCCATGCCTGGCGCCGCTGACCAGCGGCCCGTTCTACGCCATCCGCATCCACACCGGCGACCTCGGCTCGGCCCGCGGCCTGGTGACCGACGCCCAGGCCAACGTGCTGAACCGCGATGGCCAGCCGATTGCCGGGCTGTATGCAGTCGGCAACGACATGAACTCGCTGATGAAAGGCACCTACCCCGGCCCCGGTATCACCCTGGGCCCTGCCCTCACCTTCGGCTGGCTCGCTGCCAACCACATCGCCGCGCGCCTGCAGGCGCCAACCACCCACATGGAGACTCCAGCATGTACTACGAACTGAGAACCTACACCCTCGACCCACTGAAAATGGCCGACTGGCTAAGCCTGTACCAAAGCCACGCGCTGGAGGTGCAAAGCGAGCATCTCGGTAACCTGGTCGGCTTTTTCACCAGCGAGTTCGGCGAGGTCAACCAAGTGGTGCATATCTGGGGTTATGCCAGCCTCGACGAGCGCATGGCACGCCGTGCAGCCATGGCAGCGGACCCGCGTTGGGCAGAGTTCTCGAGGCGCAACCGCGAGCTGGGCGCGGTGCTGCACTTGCAGTCGCGAATGCTGCGGCCCACCGGTTTTTCGCCGCTGCAGTAAAACCTTCCTCCAACGCCTGAGCGGAACCCCACGATGCAACCCCTCGAATGTGACGTACTCGTCATCGGCTCCGGTGCCTCTGGCCTGGCTGCCGCCGTTACTGCCGCCCATCACGGCCTGCAGGTGATCGTCGCGGAAAAAGCCAGCCAACTGGGCGGCACCAGCGCCTGGTCGGGGGGCTGGCTGTGGACACCGCGCAACCCGCTGGCCATTGCCGAAGGCATCGTCGAGACCGACGATGCCCCGGAGCGCTACCTGCGCGCGCAAACCCATGTCAGCGAACTGAACCCGCGCCAGCGCGCCTTCCTGCACCATGGCCCGGAGATGGTGGCGTTCTTCCAGCAACACACTGCCGTACAGTTCCAGTGCGGCAGCCGCATGCCCGACATGCGCGAAGGCGACGGCAGCGCGCGCGGTGGGCGTTCGCTGTGCGCGCTGCCATACGACGGGCGCCTGCTCGGGCCCTGGCTGCACAAGCTGCGCCCACCGCTGGACATCGTCAGCCTGGCCGGCATGGGCATTGCCGGCGGCGCCGACATGGCCGCCTTCTTCAACGCCACACGCTCGCCCACGGCCGCGCTGCATGTGGGCAAGCGCCTGCTGCGCCATGGCCGCGACCTGCTGCTGCACCGGCGCGGCCTGCAACTGGTCAATGGCAACGCCCTGGTGGCACGGCTGCTGCGCAGCGCCCTGGACCTGGGCGTGACGCTACTGACCGACAAGCCGGCCAGTCGCCTGCTGGGCGAAGGCCGGGTCAGCGGCGCGCAGTTTGCCGACGGCCAGATGATCCATGCCCGCCGCGGTGTGGTTTTGGCCTGCGGTGGCTTTGCGCATGATCGCCAGCGCATCGCGCAACTGATGCCGCATGCGCCGGACGGTGACCAGCACTACTCCGCCGCGCCATGTGAAAACAGCGGCGACGGCCTGCGCCTGGGCGAACAGGCCGGTGGCCTGGTCCAGACGACTGCGACCCATGCGGGGGCCTGGGCACCTGTGTCGCGGGTGCCGCGCAGCGATGGCAGTTTCGGCCATTTCCCGCACTTGATCGATCGCGCCAAGCCCGGTTTCATCGCCGCGCGCCGCGATGGCCGGCGCTTCGTCAACGAGGCCGATTGCTACCACGACTTCATGAACGCGCTGTTCGCCGCCACGCCGCAGGGTGAAGCGCCGGAAGCCTGGTTGATCTGCGACCATGCCGCGCAACGGCGCTATGGCATCGGCTGGGCCAAGCCCTTCCCTTTCCCCACCCGCCACTATCAACGCTGCGGTTACCTGCACAGCGGTCGCACGCTGGCGCAACTGGCACAGCGCTGCGGGATCGACGCCGCGCAGTTGCAGCGCACGGTGCACGACTTCAACCGCCATGCAGCCCAGGGTGAAGATCCGCTTTTCCGGCGCGGTGCATCGGCCTACAACCGGGCGCAGGGCGAGCCGTTGCAAGCCCCCAATCCATCGCTGCGGCCACTGCTGCACGGGCCGTACCACGCAGTGAAACTGTTGCCGGGCAGCCTGGGTACCTTCGCCGGCCTGGGCACGGATGCCTCGGCCCGGGTGCTGGACCGCGAGGCGCGGCCGATCCCCGGGTTGTATGCGGTGGGCAACGATATGAACAGTGTGATGGGCGGGTATTACCCGAGTGGTGGTATTACCTTGGGGCCGGGGATGACATTCGGTTATCTGGCTGGTAGAGCATTGAGTACCTTGACCACCTGAAATCACGTTGCCCCTTGCCTTGCCCGCAGGCCCAACGCAACCGTTCGGTAACCGAACACTAGCCCTTCCCTTCAATTGACGCTGCCGCCTTCACTGCTCACCATGCACCGGCCTTGCGTGCCCCCCTGCCTGGGAACCGGTCACGTACTCGTAGCACCGCAGCTGAATACAATTTCAAGAATCGAGCAGTTTATGAACCACTCCAAGATCACCCCCGCCGCCCCCCGGATGCCCCAGGGTTCGATCGGCGACAAGCTTCGCGGCGCCTTCGGCGTCGGCAAGACCCGTTGGGGCATGCTCGCCCTGGTGTTCTTCGCCACCACCCTGAACTACATCGACCGTGCCGCGCTCGGCATCATGCAGCCCGTCCTGGCCAAGGAAATGAGCTGGACGGCCATGGACTACGCCAACATCAACTTCTGGTTCCAGGTCGGCTATGCGGTCGGCTTCCTGCTGCAAGGCCGGCTGATCGACAAGGTCGGGGTAAAACGCGCGTTCTTCTTCGCCGTGCTGCTGTGGAGCCTGGCCACCGGCGCTCACGGCCTGGCCACCTCGGCCGCTGGCTTCATGGTCTGCCGCTTCATCCTCGGCCTGACCGAGGCCGCCAACTACCCGGCCTGCGTGAAGACCGTGCGCCTGTGGTTCCCGGCTGGCGAACGGGCCATCGCCACCGGCCTGTTCAACGCCGGCACCAACGTCGGCGCCATGGTCACGCCGGCCCTGCTGCCGCTGATTCTGGCCGTGTGGGGCTGGCAGGCCGCGTTCATCGCCATGGGCAGCCTGGGCCTGGTGTGGGTGGTGCTGTGGGTGCTGAAGTACTACAACCCTGAAGATCACCCGCGCGTGCGCCAGAGCGAGGTGGAGTACATCCAGCAGGATGACGAGCCCGAGCCGACCCGCGTGCCGTTCAGCCGCATCCTGCGCCTGCGTGGCACCTGGGCGTTCGCGGTGGCCTACGCGATTACCGCACCGGTGTTCTGGTTCTACCTGTACTGGCTGCCACCGTTCCTCAACCAGCAATACAGCCTGGGCATCAACGTGACCCAGATGGGTATCCCGCTGATCATCATCTGGCTGACGGCAGACTTCGGCAGCATCGGCGGCGGCATCCTGTCTTCCTGGCTGATCGGCCGTGGCGTGCGCGCTACCACGGCGCGGCTGGTGTCGATGCTGATCTTCGCCTGCACCATGGTCAGCGTCACCTTTGCCGCCAACGCCAGTGGCCTGTGGGTCGCGGTGGCGGCCATCTCGCTGGCGGTGGGTGCACACCAGGCGTGGACGGCGAATATCTGGAGCCTGGTGATGGACTACACGCCCAAGCACCTGGTGAGCACGGTGTTCGGTTTCGGCAGCATGTGCGCTGCGATTGGCGGGATGTTCATGACGCAGATCGTCGGTAGCGTGCTGACCGCTACCAACAACAACTATGCCGTGTTGTTCACCATGATCCCGGCGATGTACTTCCTGGCGCTGGTGTGGATGTACTTCATGGCGCCACGCAGGATCGAGAGCGCCTGAACACGCTAGCCACTTACCTCTACGGGGCCCTTGCGGGCCCTTTTTTTATCAATCTGATGAACGCACTGTGTGGGGTCGCGCCTGAGTCAAGACATGCGCTGTACCTGTGGGAGCGGCTTCAGCCGCGAAGAATCCAACGCGGTGCCTGGCACCGGCTGCGCCGGTGTTCGCGGCTAAAGCCGCTCCCACAAGGGCTCCACAGGGCTCAAGCCATGCGCTGTACCTGTAGGAGCGGGCGTGCCCGCGAACACGGGCGATAGCCCGTGCCATGCGCCGCGTACTATCAATCAGACTCTGGCCAGTACTGCCATGGCCTTCTCCAGCGCCATGCGCGCACGCTGTTCGCCGCTTATGCCCTGTTCCAGCAACTGCCGCGTGGGGATCTCCAGGCTCAACGGCACACTTGGCGGCAAGCCGCGCAGCAGGCCGACCAGATCGGCATCGCCCTCGCCCGGGAAGCGCCGCTCGTTGCGTGCCTGGCGCAGGATCTCGTCCATGTCGGCCGGCACCGGGCCGGCAACGTCGCACAGCTGGGCATAACGCATGCGCTGCGGCGCCAGTTGTGCCAGATCGTCCAGCGAAGAGCCGGAGCGGTTGAAGTGGAAGGCATCCACCAGCACACAGCCATTGGCGCGGTCAGCATTGGCCACCACCCGCATGGCCTGGCGCAGGTCACGCACATCAGTCCAGGGCATGAACTCCAGATGCGGATGAATGCCATACCCCGCCGCCAGGTCACACAACGCAGCAAAGCGCTCGGTCAGCCGCACTTCATCCGGGTCGTTGCCAGCCACCAGCAGCTCCGTGCCGCCCAGCTCGGCGCCCACCGCCAGGATCGGCTCGAAATCGGCTACACAGTTTTCCGGCTTCAGCCTCAGGATCTCGAGGTCGAGCACCTTGATGCCCGTGTCGCGCAGGCGCGCCTGGGTCTGCCGGCGCAGGCCGGCATCGGCCACCAGCGGGAAATGCTGTTCCTGCTCGGTGGCGGGCACCAGGCGCAGGCCAACGTGGCTGTAACCGGCGCGGGCTGCTGCCTCGACCATGTCCGGCGGGGACAGCTCGAGTACCGTCAGGGCCGCCAGGGAGAAAATTCGTTCAGTCATTATCGTCACCAGACAAGTCAAGCAATGTGCTCGGGCGCACAGGCCCGGCCAGTTTCCGCTGCCTGGCGGATCGCCTCGATCAGCGCCAGGGTACGGCCACCATCGGCGGCATCGATCAGCGGCGTCTGTTCACCCCGGGCAACCCGCACGAAGTGTTGCAGCTGCAACGTCAATGCCTCGCCGGCGGGGATGCTTTCCTCGCTCTGCAACAACGGCGTGTGCCAGCCCGACCCGACCTCGGCGTAGTGCCAGCGCTTGAGTTGCGGAATGCTCAGCGCTCCCTGGGTGCCGGCCAGCAGGTAGCACGGCTGGCCATCCTGGCGCGGGTAGACCGGGCTTTCGCCAGAGTCCAGCTCCCAGCTCCACGGCGCGGCCACCGCGTCGGAGCCAGTCAGGCTGCCCAATGCGCCATTGGCGAATTGCAGTAACACCGCGGCGCTGTCTTCGTTGGCAAAACCGCGCACATCGTTGCGGGTGAATGCCTGCACCTGTACCACCTCGCCGCACAGGTGGCGCAGCAGGTCGAGGTCATGGATCAGGTTGGTCAGCAAGAAGCCAGCGCCCGGCTCGCGGCGCCAGGGGGTTTCGAAATAGCTGTCGGGCTTTTGCAATTGCCACAGTGCGGTGACGTTGATCAGCCGGCCCAGCTTGCCATCGGCAATCACCTCGTGAGCCTTGGCGATCAGCGGGTTGTGCCGGCGGTGATGGCCGACCAGCACCGGCACATTGTGGCGGCGCGAGGCTTCCACCAGCGCGCGGACTTCATCCAGGTGCACGCCCACCGGTTTTTCGACCAGCACCGGCACACCGGCCTCGACGCAGTCCAGGGCGGTGGCGACATGCAGGTTGTTCGGGTTGGCGACGATCACTGCCTCGGGGCGCGCGTGCTCCAGCATCTGGCGGTGGTCGGCAAAACAGGGCACGCCGCATTCGGCGGCAAAGGCCTCGGCCTGCGGGCCCGGGTCGGCCACAGCGCACAGCTGGGCCTGCGGCACATTTAGCAAATGCTGGTAATGCTGGCGGCCCATGCTGCCGGCGCCGATCAAGGCAATACGAAGGGGTGCGTTCAACAGCCTGTCCTCTTGTCATTGTTGTAATGCAGATTCCGGAATCTGATTCCACAATCTACATTGAACAATTTAGAACCAGGTTCAGCTTTTCAGAAGAAGCCGCAGAACAGAGTGTGCGGTAATCGACCGGAAATGCACCTTCAGGCGAACAACTCACTGGCCCGGCTGGCCGCCGACAGTTCCTCTGCCGCCGCCAGCAACAGCGGTGCCAGTTCTGCCAGGCGGCTTTGCGCCAGGCGCGCACTGGGCCCGGCGATGCTGAGCACACCGATCACCTCGTCACTTTGCGGGCGGCGCACCACCGCAGCCAGGGCCGAGGTGCCAATGGCCGAGGTTTCCTCGACCCAGGCATAACCGCGCTCGCGAGCGCGGCGCAGGTAGCTGAGCAACTCGTCGGTGGAGCGCGGCGCATTCGGGCCGAACTGCGCCGGGTCGGCAATGCCCTGGCGCAATACCATCTGCAGCGCCTGCTCATCGTCCAGGCTGGCCAGCCAGGCATGCCCGGACGCGGTATAGAACAGCGGTGCGTCGCGGCCCATGTCCGGGTCGTAGCGCAGCCCGGAGCGGGCGCCCTGGGACTTGGCGATCCAGGTCTGGCGGGCACCGTCGATCACGCCAAGGCGCACCAGTTCGCCGCTGTCCTGGGCCAGGCGGTCAAGAATCGGCTGAATGATGTCGGCACCGCTGCTGGCCAGGTAACGGAAGCCCAGCGCCACCAGCTTGGCCGACAGCTGGTAGCGGCTGTTGTCCCGGTTCTGCCGCACATAGCCCAGCCGCACCAGCTCGGTGAGCATGCGATGGGTGGCGCTCTTGGGGATGTCCAGGCGCTCGGCCAGGGTTTGCAACGGCAGCCCTTGCGGCTCACCGGTAAGGCTTTCTACAAGACTGAAGGCGCGTTCGATCTGACTACCAGCCATGACACAGGTCCCTGAAATTTTTGCGAATTCTAGAAGATGATTCCATATCGCCGATAGCCGCCGCAGCCAGGGCGGCACGAACTGTCCGGTTATCGCCCATTACTTGCCCGGCAGGGCCGCCACACCCTTGCAGGCCGATTCGCTGCCAATAAGAATGTGGAACCTTGTTCCAATAACAATACAGGAATTCCGCAATGCCTTCCGCTCCCTACGAAACCGAATGCGATGTACTGGTCATAGGTTCTGGTGCCGCCGGGCTGGCTGCGGCCGTGACGGCTGCGTGGCATGGGCAGAAGGTGATCGTGGTGGAAAAGGAGCCAGTGTTCGGCGGCGCCACCGCCTGGTCCGGCGGCTGGGCCTGGGTGCCGCGCAACCCGCTGGCACGCCGGGCCGGTATCGAGGAAGACATCGAGCAGCCGCGTACCTACCTGCGCAATGAACTGGGGGCGTATTACAACGCCGAACGCGTCGACGCCTTCCTCGAAGCCTGCCCGCACATGGTGGCGTTTTTCGAAAAGCACACGGCGCTGCAGTTTGCCGACGGCAACGGCATCCCCGACATGCATGGCGACACACCGGGCGCGGCCCAGGGCGGGCACCAGGTGATTGCCGCGCCCTATGACGCCCGCGAGGTGGGTGCGCTGCTGCCACGCCTGCGCAAGACCATGCGCGAAACCTCGTTCATGGGCATGCCGATAATGGCGGGTGCCGACCTTGCCGCGTTCCTCAACATGACCCGCTCGCCCAAGGCCTTGCTGCACGTATGCAAACGCTTTGGCCGCCACCTGTACCACCTGGCCCGGTATGGCCGGGCGATGCACCTGGTCAACGGCGTGGCGCTGGTGGCCCGCCTGGCCAGGTCGGCGCAGGACCTGGGCGTGCGCCTGCAGGAGTCGGCACCGGCCAAACGCCTGCTGGTCGAGGATGGCCAGGTGCGGGGGGCGCTGGTGGCTACACCGCAGGGCGAGCAACTGATCCGTGCCAAGGCCGTGGTGCTCGCGGCGGGTGGTTTCCCCAACGACAACGCCCGCCGCCGGCAACTGTTCCCGCGCGATGCCAGCGGCCACGACAACCTGGCCCTGCCCCCCAAGGGTTGTTCGGGCGACGGCCTGCGCCTGGGCGAATCGGCCGGCGGTGTGGTCGCCACCGACCTGAAGTCGCCGGTGGCCTGGGCGCCGGTTTCGCGAGTGCCGCACCGCGACGGCAGTGTCGGCCACTTCCCGCACATCATCGAACGCGGCAAACCGGGCATCATCGGCGTGCTGGCCGACGGCAAGCGTTTCGTCAACGAAGCGCATGGCTATTACGACTATGTGTCAGCGATGGTCGCGGCGGTGCCGCAGGGCGAAGAGGTGTGTTCGTGGCTGATCTGTGACCACCGCTTCCTGCGTCGCTACGGCCTGGGCCACGCCCGCCCGGCGCCGCTGCCGGTGTGGCCGCACGTGCGCAGCGGCTATCTCAAGCAGGGTGCCACCCTCGAGCAGCTGGCCGAGGCCTGCGGCATCGACCCGGTAGGGCTGCGCGCCACGGTCAGCGACTTCAACAACCATGCCCGCAACGGCCAGGACCCAGCGTTCGGCCGTGGTTCCACACCGTTCAACCGCAAGCAGGGTGACCCGCAGCACAAGGGGCCAAACCCTTGCGTGGCGCCCATCGAGCATGGGCCGTTCTATGCGGTGAAGGTGCAGCCCGGCTGCTTTGGCACCTTTGCCGGGCTGCGCACCGACGGCAATGCCCGGGTGCTGGATGAGGCTGGGCAGCCGATTGCTGGCCTGTATGCGGCGGGTACCGACATGGCCAGCGTGTTTGGCGGCTGGTATCCGTCGGGTGGCATCAACCTGGGCCCGGCGCTGACCTTTGGCTATGTGGCCGGGCGGCATATTGCCGGGGCGCAGGAGTATGAATGAGGTGAGCGATCACTGATGGCCATGCCCTGTTCCTCATGGACGGCGCGATTCCTGTAGGAGCGGCCTTGTGTCGCGAAAGGGCCGCAAAGCGGCCCCGGCGTTTTTGCGGTGATGCACAGATCGTTGGGGGCGCTTCGCACCCCTTTCGCGACACAAGGCCGCTCCAGGAAACCGCGCCTTGGCCATCGCACTCAGGATTGGGTGTCTTCTGTTGTCATTGGTGAATCCCCTGAAATCTCTCGACTGCTTGCGCAGGCCCTTTCGCGGCACGCCCGCTCCCACAGGTACTGTGCAACTCTTGAGTACGGTGAAGATCCTGTGGGAGCGGGCGTGCCCGCGAAGAGGCCAGAGCAGGCAACACATTACTTCTGCCCTGGTGCAAAGTGCTTCGCCCATTGGGCATCTGCACCTGGATCAAGGTGTCTTCGAAGGAATGGGGAAGGAAGGGGCTAAATCTGATTTTTCGTTCTGGCTGGACAACGCATCTGCCCCAGCCAGTACGCCACATCCACCTCGTCGATCTGCTCGGTGCGCAGGAACCGCTCGGCATACTGGCGGTACACCCCGCTGCTGAGGAACAGCTCCAGCAGCTGGCCGTCGATGTGCCCGCCGCGGGCCATGCCCACCAGGATCTTCACCGACTCGGACAAGGTCTTCGGCGCCTTGTAGGGCCGGTCGGCCGCGGTCAGCGCCTCGAAGATGTCGGCAATCGCCATCACCCGCTCGGCAATACCCAGGTCCTGCTCGCCCAGCCGGCGCGGGTAGCCGCTACCGTCCATTTTCTCGTGGTGGTTGCCGGCGATGTCCGGCACCCGCTTGAGCTGGCGGGGGAACGGCAAGGAACTGAGCATGATGATGGTCTGCACGATGTGTTCGTTGATCTTGAAGCGTTCCTCATCATTCAGCGTGCCGCGGCGGATCGCCAGGTTGTACAGCTCGCCATAATTGCTGGCACAGGCCGGCAAGCGCATGTCGAAGCCCCAGCGGTTGCGCGGGTCGCCCTTGACCACCGGTGGCTTGCGGGGGCCCCAGGGCACGCAATGCTCAGGGCGGTCGGCCAGCAGTGGTTCGTCAACCGGTAGCGCAGCCGCAGGCACGTCGGCAAAGCGCTCCACCTCATCACGGGAGATGCCCAGGCGGTTGTCGAAATGGCGCTGCCAGCGGTGCTGGCCAATCTGCTGCAGGCGTTCGATGTCGGCGTCCTGCATGAACTCGCCGCCGATGTTGGCCTGGGCGACGAAGGCGAAGTCGTCCTGCAGCTGGGCCTGGCTGCGCGCCAGGGTGGCTTGCAGCGCCTGCTGGTCGCCACCGCTGGCCAGGCCTTGCCAATAGGCCAGCTCGGCATCCCGCCAGAGCACCTCGAAACGCATGCGTACCTCGTGGATACGGTTGTACAAGGTTTCCAGCTTGGTCGCCTTGTCCACCACATACTCGGGGCTGGTGACCTTGCCGCAGTCGTGCAGCCAGGCCGCCACGTGGAATTCGTAGCGTTCAGCCGCGGTCATGCTGAAGCTGGCGTACGGGCCGGTTTCGGCCGCCACCGCCTGGTCCAGCAGCATCTGCGCCAGTTGTGGCACCCGCTCGCAATGGCCGCCGGTATAAGGGCTCTTGGCATCGATGGCATCGGCCAGCAGCTTGATCATGGCATCCAGCAGGCGTTGCTGGGCTTCGACCAGCTGGCGTGTCTCGATGGCCACCGCCACCACCCCGGACAATTCGGCAACAAAGCTGCGGAACGGCTGGCCTGTCTGCTCGTGTACAGGCCCATCGCCCAGTTGCAGGACCAGGATGCCCAGCAACGCCTGGCTACGGTCATTCAACACCAAGGCCATGCTGCCCTCATGCAGGCCGAGGGCCTGGGTCACCGCCGTGGCCAGGTGCTGCTGGGCAGCTTCATCCACGGCCAGCTCGCCAGGGTACTGCTCGCCACGGCAGGCGGCGGCCAGGCGCAGCAAGGCATGTTCGGCATCGAACAGGTAAACCACGCCGGCATTGACCCCGGCGGCTTCCACCAGATGGGTCAACACACCGTCGAGCATGCGCTCCAGGTCGCGCTCGCGGCTGAGCGTGAGGGTAATCGCCTGGAAGCTGCGGATGGTGCCGGACATGCGGCCAAGCACGCGGCTCAGCTCACGCACCTCGGACACCCGCGAGCGCACTCCGACTTCGCGGCTGAAATCAAAACCCGCCACGCCTTGCAACTGTTCGGCCAGCAGCCGCAACGGGCGGCCGATGCGCCGGCCGAGCACACCACCGAGCACCAGCAGCACGGTTATCAGGGCGGCGGTCCAGAGCAACTGTTCGAGCAGTACCTTGCGCGCACCGGCCAGCAACTCATGGCCTGGCACGGCAATCAGCACCTGCAGGTCCTGCCCGGCCAGGTTGGTCAGTTGCACGCGCATGCCATACCAGGTCTGGCCGTCCACCTGATAAGGCTGCGGGCGGGTGCCTTGCGGCAGGTCGGCGTAAAGGTGCTCCAGGCTGGGGATGCCCAGTTCGCCGATGCGCGACAAGCGCACGGCCTGCCCTTCGTGCACGATTACCCGCTGCAGGTCCGGGTAGGCCACCACGCTGCCCTGGTCGTCGACCACGACGATCTCGGTGCCGGGGGTCATGCGCAGGCCCTGGGTCTCGCTGGCCAGGTCGTCGACCGAAACGTCCATGCCGATCACCGCCCCGCCGTCGACACTGCGCTGGGCCATGGTCAGGCCGATCTCGCGGGTGGTGAAGAACACATAGGGATGGGTCAGCACCGTGGTGGGTTGGGCGCTGGCTTCGACAAACCACGGGCGCGTGCGCGGGTCGTAGCGGTATTCGGGCTTGGCCTGGGCCTGCAGCAGGTTCAGCGCGTGGTCGTAGAAGCGCCATTCACCCTGCACCGCCCCGCCCTCACGGCTGACGCTCTGCACCAGGAACACGGTGCCCGGCGGCGCGGCGAAACGCTGCAGCAACTGCGGGTCGCGCAAGCGGCGCACCAGCAGGAACTCACCACTGGGGTAACCCATGTAGGCAGCACTGAGCATGCGGTTGGCGTCCAGCGTCTCGACCAGTTGCGGCAAGCGTTCCAGGCGCTGCGCCGGGGTTTGCGCGGCCGGGTTGTGGGCGAGCAGGCGGATACTGCTGTGCACCGGGTCTATCAGGCGACGGGCGCGCTCGTCGATGGTCTTGCCTATTTGCTGGGCAGAATCACCTGCTGCGGCCACCAAGGTCTGGCGAATGCCGTGATAGCCCTGCCAGGCCAGGGCGGCGCCGAGCAGCAACATGCCCAGCACGATGGCGAGTGCTACCAGCCACTGCAGTGAAATGCCACGTCCGGCGTTGCCAGCAGCACGACCATTCGACACGCAGCCCATCTCAGGTACTCCATGTATGGCGGTTTGACGGGGCAGCCAGGACGATCATGCAGGCCGAAGCCATTCGCAGGCAGCGAGACGGGGGCGTGGTGGCACATAGCCCAGCCCCATCTTGGCAGCAGTGTAGAGCGGAGCCGAGCTTTCTGCCGGGTTGGCAAGGAAAATTAACGGAACGCCATGAATGATCCGGATACCGCGTCGCCTGCTTCGCGGGCTTGCCCGCTCCCACAGGGACCGCGCAGCACCGGAGCCAGTGCAGTACCTGTGGGAGCGGGCGAGCCCGCGAAACAGGCGACGCGGTGCAAGACCGGATGTATCAGGCGCGCAACTGGTACCAGGTGGTCTTGAGCTGCGAATACTTGTCGAACGAATGCAGCGACAGGTCGCGGCCAAACCCGGACTGCCTGCCGCCGCCGAACGGCACCGTCACGTCCAGCGCATCGACCGTGTTCACCGACACGGTGCCGGCCTTCAACGCCCGCGCCACGCGGTGCACCTGGTTGAAGTCATCGCTCCACACCGACGCCGCCAGCCCATAGATGCTGTCGTTGGCCAGGCGCACGGCCTGCTCTTCACTGTCGAAGGCACTGACCGCCAGCACCGGCCCGAATACCTCTTCCCGCGCCAGGCTCATACGGCCATCGACACCGGCAAAAATGGTCGGCTCGATGTAATTGTCCGAGCCGTCGATGGTCAGGCGCCGGCCACCACACACCAACCGCGCCCCGTCCTGCCCGGCACGGGCGATGGCGGTTTCGATCCGGCCGGTCTGCCCGGCATCCACAATGGCACCGGCACGGCTCGCCGGGTCCAGCGGGTTGCCTGGCAGCCACTGGCGGGCCTTGGCCTGCAGGCGCTCGATGAACTCGTCATGGATGGAGCGCTGCACGTACAGCCGCGAGTTGGCCGAGCACACCTCACCCTGGTTGAAGAAGATACCGAATGCCGCCTTTTCCGCAGCCAGGTCCAGGTCCTGGCAGTTTTCGAACACCAGGTTGGGGCTCTTGCCGCCGCACTCCAGCCATACCTGCTTGAGGTTGGACTGTGCCGAGTACTGCATGAAGTACTTGCCCACCTGGGTGGAGCCGGTAAACACCAGGCAATCCACATCCGGGTGCAGGCCCAGCGCCTGCCCGGCCTGCTCGCCCAGGCCCGGCACCACGTTCAGCACGCCTTCCGGCACACCGGCCTGCAGCGCCAGCTGGGCCAGGCGCAGGGCCGAGAACGGTGATTGCTCGGCGGGCTTGAGCACCACGCTGTTGCCGGCAGCCAGCGCCGGGGCGAGCTTCCAGGCGGCCATGTCGAGCGGGAAATTCCACGGCACCACGGCGGCGACCACGCCGAGGGCTTCGCGGGTGATGGTGGCCAGCGCGTTGGGCGCGGTGGGTGCCACCTGGTCGTACAGCTTGTCCAGCGCCTCGCCGTACCAGGCAAACACCTGCGCCGAGCCCGGCACATCGATGTTGTAGGCGTCCATGACCGGCTTGCCCATGTTCAGCGAGTCGAGCAGGGCCAGTTCTTCGCGATGGGCCATGATCAGCTCGGCCAGGCGCAGCAGCACTTTCTTGCGCTCGCCCGGGGCCATGCGCGGCCATGGGCCTTGTTCGAAAGCCCTGCGGGCGCTGGCGACGGCCAGGTCGACCTCGGCCTGGCCGCAGGCGGTGACCTGGGCCAGCACCTTGTTGGTAGCGGGGTTGACGGCGACGAAGGTGGCGCCGCCCTGTGCGTTGACGGGCTTGCCGTCGATCAGTGCATTGGCCGGGAGGTAGAGGTCCGAGGCACGTTGTTGCCAGAATTCGAGGGTGTACATTTGTACTCCTGGTAGCTGTTGGAGCAATTTTCCTAGGGGCTACGCGGTTCCTGTGGGAGCGGGCGTGCCCGCGAATCAGGCGACACGGTGGATGGCACCGGCTTCGCCGGTGTTCGCGGGCTTGCCCGCTCCCACAGGGATCAGCGGTCTAGAGCTTGCCGACCAGGCGCGCCGTGCGGTCCACGGCGATGCGGGTCTTCTCCACCAGCTCATCCAGCTCGCTGTGGTTGGCGATCAGCGCTGGTGCCATGATCATTCGGCCCAGGGTGGAGCGAATGATCACCCCTTCCTCGAAACCGAAGGTACGGCACTGCCATGCCAGGTCGTTCTCGTTGGCGAAGCGCTTGCGCGTCGGCTTGTGCTCGGCGAACTGCAGCGCCGCCACCAACCCGGCGCCCTGCACCTGGCCGATCAACGGGTGGTCGGCAAACACCTCGCGCAGGATGCGCTGCAGGTACGGCCCGGTGTCGTCCTTCACCTGGCGCACGATGCCTTCGTCACGCAGCGCCTTCAGGTTGGCGATGGCCACCGCCGCCGCCACCGGGTGGCCGGAATAGGTCAGGCCGTGGGCGAACACCCCGCCCCGCTCCACCAGCGCCTCGGCAATGCGCTTGCTCAGCACCAGGCCGCCCATGGGCACGTAGCCGCTGGTCAGGCCCTTGGCGATCGACAGGGTGTCAGGCTCGAAGCCGAAGTACTCGTGGGCGAACCATTCGCCAGTGCGGCCAAAGCCGCCGATCACTTCATCGGCGCACAGCAGCACGTCGTACTGGCGGCAGATACGCTGGATCTCGGGCCAGTAGCTTTCCGGCGGGAAGATCATGCCGCCCGCGCCCTGGAACGGCTCGGCGATAAAGCCGGCGACGTTCTCGGCACCCAGTTCGAGGATTTTCTCCTCCAGTTGCAGGGCGCAGCGGCGGCCGAACTCGGCCGGGGTCAGCTCGCCGCCCTCGGCGTACCAGTACGGTTCATCGATGTGCGCCACATCCGGAATCAACCCGCCCATTTCGTGCATGAACTTCATGCCACCCAGCGCCGTGGCGGCCAGGGTCGAGCCGTGGTAACCGTTCCAGCGGCCGATCATGATCTTCTTGTTCGGCTGGCCAACCACCTGCCAGTAGCGGCGCACGGTACGGATCAGCACCTCGTTGGCCTCGGAGCCGGAGTTGGTGTAGATCGCGTGGCTGTAGTGCCCCGGCAACAGGCTGAACAGCAGCTCGGACAGTTCGATCACCGCCGGGTGGGTGGTGTGGAAGAACATGTTGTAGTAGGCCAGCTGGTCCATCTGCGTGGCTGCGGCGGCGGTCAGGTCGCGGCGGCCGTAGCCGAGCTGGGTGCACCACAGGCCGGACATGCCGTCCAGGTAGCGCTTGCCCTCGCTGTCCCACAGGTGCAGGCGTTCGCCACCGACGATCACTCGCGGCCCTTCGGCGTTCAGCGCCTTCTGGTCGAGGAAGGCATGGATGTGGTGCGCGGCATCGGCTGCCTGGTAGTCACGGGTCTGGCGTTGCGGGGCGAAAGGCGCATTCATTGTTGGTTTTCCTTTGCGGTGGGGTTGCAGGGTGGCTTGCGCTCAGCGCAGCTTGCCCATGTAGCTTTCCAGCGGGTCCTTGCCCAGCACGCCCTGGGCATTGGCCAGCGCGTCGATGAACAGGGAGAACAGCTCGGACTGGGTACCGATGTCGAGCTTGGCGTAGACGTTCTTGCGGTGTGACTTGATGGTGTCCTCCGACACCCCCAGGCGCTCGGCCAGCGACTTGGTCGAGTGGCCACGCAGGATCAGCTGGGCGATACGGCACTCACGCTCGGTCAGCAGCGAGCTGCCGAAGTTGTTCAACGCCGCGTGGATGCGCTGCTCGAGGATGTTCTCGAAGCGCCCGGTGCGGCTGTCCAGCCCGGCGAAGTGCTTGCCGAGCACCGCCAGTACCCAGGGCGTGATACGCGCGAACAGCGCACGGGTTTGCCCATCGAGCTTGTCGGTGAACGCCAGCGATACCGCCAGGCTCTGCCCGGGCGCGACCTGCAGGATGTAGTTGAGCTCATCCTCCAGGTGCGAGTGCCGGTAGAACGACTGGTAGTACTCGCTGACCTCGAAGTGGTCGGGCGCCACTTCGAACAGGCCGTAGCAACCGGACTCGACCTGCTCCACACAGGCCCCGTAGAACGGGTCGAGCAGATAGAAGCCGGACAGGTAGCGGCTGACATTGCCCTCGGGCTGCCAGGGCGCCTTGTCGTCCTGCTCGAACAGCGCGCAGGGCATGCCGTCGTGCGGGTACAGGTACACCGTGGTCGCCTGGATCGGCCGAATCACGCCAAGCGCAGCAAACAGGGTGGCGGCAAAGCCGGGGCGGCCGATCGCCTCGGTGACCTTGGCCAGGTGCTCGAACCACTGTTGCGAAAGCAATTGATCAGTCACTGTGGGCCTGCCGTCTCAAGTAAAGGCACCGCCGCCAGTGCGGTGCGTCGTTGGCCAGATACTCCCATGGCACTGCAAACACCGAAATCACCCTTTGGGGTGAGCAGGCAAAGCCCCCTGCCGGCTCACCCCAAAGGGTGATTCCGGGTACCGGCGGGGTGTGGGAGCATCAACCCGCCCCAGCGCTGCGAGCCACCCGCTCGACCTCCTTGCACAACACCCACCGGTATCGAGCCCGCTCGCATACCGCGGCGTCCTGCATCCCTTTCCAGGAGTTAGCAATGCATACAACAACAAGTACAGCCCATAGCCCTGCACATAGCCCGTCGCAACCCACCGCCAGCAACGGCCGTTTCCGCAAGTCCATGGGGCTGCCCGCCCTGGTGCTGTTCGGCCTGGCCTACATGGTCCCCCTTGCAGTATTCACCACCTACGGGCTGGTCACCCAGATGACCAAGGGGCACCTGCCCACCGCCTACCTGCTGACCCTCGCCGCCATGCTGCTGACCGCCTACAGCTACGGCCGCATGGTCCAGGCCCACCCCTACTCCGGCTCGGTCTACACCTACACCCGCAAGGCCTTCGGCAGCCACATCGGCTTCATCGCCGGCTGGACCTTGCTGCTCGACTACATCTTCCTGCCGCTGCTCAGCTACCTGCTGATCGGCATCTACATGTCGGAGTACTTCCCGGCCATCCACGCCTGGGTGTGGGTGGCGGGCTCCATTGCCCTGGTCACCTTCCTCAACCTGATCGGCATCGAGTCGATCACCCGGGTGAACTGGATCCTGGTGGTGGTGCAACTGGTGTTCATCGTCGTGTTCGTCGCCCTGTCCATCCACAACCTCAGCGGGCAGGCGCAGCCGGTGTCGCTGCTGGCGCCGTTCCACCACGAAGGCTTCAGCGTGCCGTTGATCATGACCGGCGCCGCCGTGCTGTGCCTGTCGTTCCTGGGCTTCGATGCGGTCTCGACCATGGCCGAGGAAACCAGCAACCCCACCTACCGCATTCCCGTGGCGATCCTCGCCGTGTCGCTGATCGGCGGCATGTTGTTCCTGGTGGTGTCGTACTGCGCACAGATGGTGTTCCCTGACTGGGGCAGCTTCGCCGACCCGGACTCGGCGTCGGTGGACGTGATGCGCCGGGTCGGCGGCGAACTGCTGGTGACCGCCTTCACCGCCACTTACGTGGCCGGCTGCTTCGCCTCGGCCATGGTGTCCCAGGCCAGCGTGTCGCGGGTGCTGTTCGCCATGGGCCGCGACGGTGCGTTGCCGCGTGCGTTCGGCCAGCTGGTGACGAAAAAGCGCGTGCCGGCCACGGCCATCCTGCTGGTCAGCCTGCTGTCGCTGATTGCCTTGGTGATCAGCCTCGACACGGTGGCCAACATGATCAGCTTTGGCGCGCTGTTCGCCTTCTCGGCGGTGAACCTGGCCGTGGTCAAGCACTACCTGATCGACCACAAGCTGCGTGGTGGCCGCAACTACCTGCTGTATGGCGCCATTCCCGGCCTGGGCTTCCTCAGCACGCTGTGGCTGTGGAGCAGCCTGACCAGCCTGTCGTTCACCATCGGTTTGTGCTGGATGGGCATGGGCCTGGTGGTGCTGCTGGGGCTTACCCGGGCGTTCCGGGTGAAGCTGCCGGAGTTGCAGATGGCCGAGTGAAACAAACAGCGCCCCACCACCACCGCCTTGCCCAGACCTGGAAGCCTGCGCGGTCGTTGTGGGAGCGGGCGTGCCCGCGAACACCGGCAAAGCCGGTGCCATACACCGTGTCGGGCGCTTCGCGGGCGCGCCCGCTCCCACAGGGAATGGCACACGCTCGAACATTGTTCCTCAATAGCAGGCCACGCGATAACAGAACGTTATCACCTGATCCGCATTAATCATTATTCAGCACGCATTTCGCCCCCTACAGTCCCAGCCCAACGACTGTCATTGCCAACGGGAAACGAAATGTCCATCGAACATCGCCTGAACCACATCGCCGGCCAGCTCAGCGGCAACGGTGACGTGCTGCTGAACAGCGTCGACGCCCACACCGGCGAGCCACTGCCATACGCCTTCCACCAGGCGACCAGCGACGAAGTCGAAGCCGCCGTGCAGGCCGCCGAGGCTGCCTACCCGGCCTACCGCAGCACCAGCCCGGCACAGCGCGCCGCCTTCCTCGACGCCATCGCCAACGAGCTGGACGCACTGGGCGATGACTTCGTCCAGCATGTGATGCGCGAAACCGCGCTGCCCGAGGCACGCATCCGCGGTGAGCGCGCCCGCACCAGCAACCAGCTGCGCCTGTTCGCCGATGTGGTGCGCCGTGGCGATTTCCTCGGTGCGCGCATCGACCGTGCGCAGCCCGAGCGCACCCCGCTGCCACGCCCGGACCTGCGCCAATACCGCATCGGCGTCGGCCCGGTGGCTGTATTCGGTGCCAGCAACTTCCCGCTGGCCTTCTCCACCGCCGGCGGTGATACCGCCTCGGCGCTGGCGGCCGGCTGCCCGGTGGTGTTCAAGGCCCACAGCGGGCACATGCTGACCGCTGCCCACGTGGCCGCGGCCATTGACCGCGCGGTGGCCGGCTGCGGCATGCCTGCAGGCGTGTTCAACATGATCTATGGCGCCGGCGTGGGTGAAGCACTGGTCAAGCACCCGGCCATCCAGGCGGTCGGCTTCACCGGTTCGCTACGTGGCGGCCGCGCCCTGTGCGACATGGCGGCTGCGCGCCCGCAGCCGATCCCGGTGTTCGCCGAAATGAGCAGCATCAACCCGGTAATTGTCCTGCCCCAGGCCCTGCAGGCCCGTGGCGAGCAGGTAGCCGGCGAACTGGCCGCCTCGGTAGTGCTGGGTTGCGGGCAGTTCTGCACCAACCCGGGCCTGGTGGTGGGCATCAAGTCGCCGCAGTTCGAATGCTTCGTGCACACGCTGGTGGCGCGCATGGCCGACCAAGCACCGCAGACCATGCTCAACGCCGGCACCCTGCGCAGCTACCAGAGCGGTGTGCAGCACCTGCTGGCGCACCCTGGCATCCAGCACCTGGCCGGGCAGCCACAAGCCGGCACCCAGGCCCAGCCGCAGCTGTTCAAGGCGGATGTGAGCCTGCTGCTGGACAGCGACCCGCTGCTGCAGGAAGAAGTGTTCGGCCCGACCACCGTGGTGGTGGAAGTGGCCGATGCCCAGCAACTGGCCGAAGCGCTGCGCCACCTGCAAGGCCAGCTGACGGCCACCCTGATTGCCGAACCGGACGACCTGCGTGCCTTTGCCACGGTGGTGCCGCTGCTGGAGCGCAAGGCCGGGCGCCTGCTGCTGAACGGCTACCCGACCGGCGTAGAGGTATCGGACGCGATGGTGCATGGCGGGCCATACCCGGCCACCTCCGATGCCCGAGGCACTTCGGTCGGTACCTTGGCCATCGACCGCTTCCTGCGACCGGTGTGCTTCCAGAACTACCCGGATGCGCTGCTGCCGGATGCGCTGAAAAGTGCCAACCCGCTGGGGATTGCGCGGTTGGTGGATGGGGTGAGCAGCCGCGGGGCGGTTTGATCTGACATTGAGGTAGCCTGTACTGGCCTCTTCGCGGGCTCGCCCGCTCCCACAGGTACGGCACAGAATTCCAGAACTGTGCCGTACCTGTGGGAGCGGGCGAGCCCGCGAAGAGGCCGGCATAGGATTACCAGCCCTGTATACAATCCGCAAAAACCTTGCTTACAATGCCATGCGCCTATGACATCGGTAGTCGCCGATGCGTATTGCGACAGGCTTAAGCCATGTCATCTACAAATGCTCCAAGAACGCTACTGGTCAAGAACGCCGAACTTCTGGTCACCATGGACGGCGAACGCCGCGAGATCAGGAACGGCGGAATGTTCATCGAAGGCAACCTGATCCGCCAGGTCGGCCCCAGCGATACCCTGCCACAGCACGCCGATGTGGTGCTGGACATGGCCGGCAAGGTGGTCATCCCTGGCCTGGTCAACACCCACCACCACATGTACCAGAGCCTCACCCGCGTGGTGCCGGCAGCCCAGGACGGCGAGCTGTTCAACTGGTTGACCAACCTCTACCCGATCTGGGCACGCCTGACCCCCGAGATGATCGCGGTGTCGACCCAGACCGCCATGGCCGAACTGATCCTGTCCGGCTGCACCACCTCCAGCGACCACCTGTACATCTACCCCAACGGCTGCAAGCTCGACGACAGCATCCATGCCGCCGACGAGATCGGCATGCGCTTCCACGCCGCGCGCGGCAGCATGAGCGTGGGCCGTAGCCAGGGCGGCCTGCCGCCTGATTCGGTGGTGGAGAAGGAAGCCGACATCCTCAAGGAATCCCAGCGCCTGATCGAGGATTATCACGACGCCAGCCACGGCTCGATGCGCCGCATCGTGGTGGCGCCCTGCTCGCCGTTCTCGGTCAGCCGCGACCTGATGCGCGAAGCAGCCGTGCTGGCGCGCCAGTACGGGGTGTCGTTGCACACCCACCTGGCCGAGAACGTCAACGACATCGCCTACAGCCGCGAGAAGTTCGGCATGACCCCCGCCGAATATGCCGAAGACCTCGGCTGGGTCGGCCACGACGTGTGGCACGCCCACTGTGTGCAACTCGACCAACATGGCATCGAGCTGTTCGCCCGCACCGGCACGGGTGTCGCCCACTGCCCATGCTCGAACATGCGCCTGGCCTCGGGCATCGCCCCGGTGCGCAAGATGCGCGACCACGGGGTGCCGGTAGGCCTGGGGGTCGACGGTTCGGCATCCAACGACGGCGCCAGCATGATCGGTGAAGTGCGCCAGGCCTTGCTGCTGCAACGGGTGGGCTTCGGCCCCGACGCGATGACTGCACGCGAGGCGCTGGAAATTGCAACGCTCGGCGGTGCCAAGGTGCTCAACCGCAACGACATCGGCGCCCTGGCCCCAGGCATGGTGGCCGACTTCGTCGCCTTCGACCTCGGCCACGTAGCCTATGCCGGCGGCCACCACGACCCGTTGGCGGCGCTGGTGTTCTGCACCCCGACCCAGGTGCACACCAGTGTCATCAATGGCCGTGTGGTGGTGAAGGATGGCCAGTTGGCCACGGTCGACTTGCCACGGGTGCTGGAGCGCCACAACCAGTTGGCACGCCAGCTGGTCAGCGGCGAATAAGCAGCCATTCGGGGCCGCCTTGGCGGCCCATCGCCGGCAACGCTGCCGTGTCTTGCGAAATCAGAGGACCATGAGCATCTCATGCCAGGCCATGCCGCCGTGGTCCGACGGCGACGGTTTCACGTACTGATACCCCAGCTTCTGGTACAACGCCACATGCTGTTCCTTGCACATCAGGTGAATGGTCAGCTTGCCCGCCGCCTTCATGCGAGCGATGAATTCATCCATCAACTGCTTGGCGTAGCCTTTGCCCTGATGCGCCGGGTCCACCACCACCGACATGATCACCACGTTTGGCGCCGCCGGGTCATGCCCGACCAGCTCCTTGAATGCCTCGTCGGACATCACCACTTCGTGGGCACAGCCGCTGTTGATGAAACCAACGATCTCGCCCGCGTTATCCAGCACCAGGAAGCCCTGCGGATACTGCGCGATGCGGGTGCGGATCTTCTCCAGCGTGGCCGCCTCATCGCCTTCATAGGCACCGATCTCGATGGCGTAGCAGCGTTCGGCGTCGGCGGCTGTGGGGGTGCGAAACTGAGGGGCGCTCATGGCGGGTTTCCTTGGTAATGGCTAAAAACAGCCGCCATGGTAAATGAGCGCCGCTGCCACAGGTACAGCTTGTACCCGAAACCTGCGCAGTAACCGAACACATCCACCGCGTCGCCTGCTTCGCGGGCATGCCCGCTCCCACAGGTACGGCGCAGGCTTCGGGATCACGCTGTACCTGTAGGAGCGGCCGTGGCCGCGAACACCGGCGCAGCCGGTGCCATCCACCGCGTCGCCTGCTTCGCGGGTGAACCCGCTCCCACAGGTACGGCGCAGGCTTCGGGCTCGCGCTGCACCTGTAGGAGCGGCTTTAGCCGCGAACACCGGCAGAGCCGGTGCCATCCACCGCGTCGCCTGCTTCGCGGGTGAACCCGCTCCCACAGGTACGGCGCAGGCTTCGGGATCACGCTGTACCTGTGGGAGCGGCTTTAGCCGCGAACACCGGCAGAGCCGGTGCCATCCACCGCGTCGCCTGCTTCGCGGGTGAACCCGCTCCCACAGGTACGGCGCAGGCTTCGGGATCACGCTGTACCTGTGGGAGCGGCCGTGGCCGCGAACACCGGCGCAGCCGGTGCCATCCACCGCGTCGCCTGCTTCGCGGGCTTGCCCGCTCCCACAGGTACGGCGCCGGCTTTCGGGCTCACGCTGTACCTGTGGGAGCGGCTTTAGCCGCGAACACCGGCGAAGCCGGTGCCATCCACCGCGCCGCTTGCTTCGCGGGCATGCCCGATCCCACAGGTACGGCGCAGGCTTCGGGCTCGCGCTGTACCTAATGAAATGGTCCTCCCAGGACTCCCCAGTGAAAGCCTAAGCTTTCACTGGGGGATCTAACTGGAGATCGCCGTTATGAATACTCAAAATCTTG
>NZ_NEJX01000030.1:0-32558 GCF_002113245.1 Pseudomonas sp. B13(2017) | reverse complement strand
GATCGAAATCAACCCCCGCCCCTTCCCCGCCCTCGCCAGCAACTTGGCCAGGTTGGCCAATATCCGCCCCCCGGTCGCGGCAAACGGGTGCCCGGCCGCCAGCGAACTGCCCTTGACGTTGAGCTTGCTGCGGTCGATCGCCCCGAGCGGCGCATCCAGCCCCAACCGCTCACGGCAATAATCGGCATCTTCCCAGGCCTTGAGCGTGCACAGCACCTGGGCAGCAAAGGCTTCGTGAATCTCGTAATAGTCAAAGTCCTGCAGCGTCAGGCCATTGCGCGCCAGCAGCCGCGGCACCGCATACACCGGCGCCATCAGCAAGCCTTCGCGACCAGTGACGAAATCCACTGCAGCGGTTTCGCCATCGACCAGATAGGCCAGCACCGACAGCCCCTGCTGCTCGGCCCATTCCTCGCTGCCCAGCAACACCAGCGAAGCACCATCGGTCAGCGGTGTGGAATTGCCCGCCGTCAGCGTGCCCTGCCCGCTGCGATCGAAGGCCGGCTTGAGCCTGGCCAGTTGCTCCAGGGTCAGGTCGGGGCGCAGGTTGTTATCACGGGTCAACGACAAAAACGGCGTCAGCAGGTCATCCTGCCACCCTTCGGCGTACGCGGCAGCCAGCGCCTGGTGGCTGAGCAGCGCCAACTCGTCCTGTTCGGCACGGCCAATGCGCCAGGCCTGGGCCATGCGTTCGCAATGCTCGCCCATCGACAACCCGGTGCGCGGCTCGCCGTTGCGCGGCAATTCGGGTTTCAGGTGGTGAGGGCGCAGCTTGAGGAATGGCTTGAGCCGCTCGCCCAGGCTTTTGCCACGGTTGGCCTGCAGCAAGATGTGGCGCAGGCCTTCGTTGACCGCAATCGGCGCATCGGAGGTGGTGTCCACGCCGCCGGCAATGCCGCAGTCGATCTGCCCCAGGGCAATCTTGTTGGCCACCAGCAGCGCTGCCTCCAGCCCGGTGCCGCAGGCTTGCTGGATGTCGTAGGCCGGCGTCTGCGGCGACAGCCGCGAGCCCAGCACGCACTCACGGGTCAGGTTCATGTCACGCGAGTGCTTGAGCACCGCACCGGCCACCACTTCCCCCATGCGCAACCCATGCAAGCGGTAGCGTTCGATCAGCCCTTCGAGGGCGACGGTGAGCATCGCCTGGTTACTGGCCGTGGCGTAGGCGCCATTGGAGCGGGCGAAGGGAATTCGGTTGCCGCCCAGGATCGCGACCCGGCGAAGTGAACGCATGCGCTTGTTCCTCCTGAAACAATTTGATCCGTACAGCCTAGGTGTTTTTACCGCACTCGAACGACCTTGCCACAAAGTTGGTCCACACTTTCAAGCTTGCCTTCCGGGAGACCCACTCATGAGCGATCGCTACCTCGGCTTTGCCAACTCCAACCTAGGCCGCCGTCTTGTGGATGCCCTTGGCCTGCCACGCCCGGCGCCGCTGGAGCGCTGGCAGGCCGGCCGCCTGCGCCCGGTCGAGGGTGCCCTGGTACTGGGTGGCGGGCCACTGGCGAGCCAGGTCGAAGCCATTGCCCCGCGCCTGACCGACACGCTTTACAGCTTCAATACCGACAACCTCCAGGCCGAAGCGTGGGTGGCTGGCCTGGGGCCGAAGATCAAGGCCGTGGTATTCGATGCCAGTCACCTGTCCGACAGCGACGCGTTGAAGCAGTTGCGCGAATTTTTCCAGCCACTGCTGCGCAGCCTGGCGCCGTGCGCCCATGTGGTGGTGCTGGGCCGCGCGCCAGAAAGCCTCGACGACCCGTTGGCCAGCATTGCCCAACGGGCCCTGGAAGGCTTCAGCCGCTCGCTGGCCAAGGAGCTGCGCAACGGTGCGACCGCGCAGTTGCTGTATGTCGGGCCCGGCGCGGAAGACCAGCTGGAAGGTGCCCTGCGCTTCTTCCTCTCGCCCAAAAGCGCCTTCATCTCCGGCCAGGTGCTGCGCCTGCATGCCTGCGCCAGCCAGGTCGAGGACTGGACCCGGCCGCTGGCTGGGCGCCGCGCCCTGGTAACCGGTGCCGCGCGCGGCATCGGCGCCGCCATTGCCGAAACCCTGGCCCGGGACGGTGCCGACGTACTGCTGCTGGATGTGCCGCAAGCCAGCCAGGACCTCGACGCCCTGGCCGCACGCCTGGGCGGCAAGGCGCTGCCCCTGGACATCTGCGCCGGCGACGCGGCAACGCAACTGCTTGCAGCCCTGCCCGACGGCATCGACATCGTGGTGCACAACGCCGGTATCACCCGCGACAAGACCCTGGCCAACATGACCCCGGAATACTGGGACGCGGTGCTGGCGGTCAATCTCAAGGCACCGCAGGTGCTGACCCAGGCGCTGTACGACAACGGCGCCCTGGGTGAAAACGCGCGTATCACCCTGCTGGCCTCGGTCAGCGGCATTGCCGGCAACCGCGGGCAGGCCAACTATGCCGCGAGCAAGGCCGGGCTGATCGGCCTGGCCCAGGCGTGGGCGCCCCGGCTCGCCGAGCGCGGCGGCAGCATCAATGCCGTGGCACCCGGTTTCATCGAAACCCACATGACCGCCGCCATGCCCATGGGCCTGCGCGAGGCCGGGCGACGCTTGAGTTCGCTTGGCCAGGGCGGCCGCCCGCAGGATGTCGCCGAAGCCATCGCCTGGCTCAGCCAGCCGGGCTCCGGTGCAGTCAACGGCCAGGTGCTGCGGGTATGCGGCCAGGCCTTGATGGGGGCCTGAACATGAGCCGACACTGGCACGACCTGCACAGCCCGGCTTCGCGCGCCAGCCTGTACCTGCGCGCGGCCAGCAAGCGCAGCATCAGCGGCGACCAGCTGCCGGACGACGGCCTGCGCTGCTTCATCCGCGTCCAGCCGGGCAACCTGGCCGCCTATCGACGGTTGTGCCACTTTACCGACGATGGCCGCCTGCCAGGTACTTATCCACATGTCATGGCGTTCACGCTGCAGTTGCAGTTGATGACCGCGCCAAACTTCCCCTTCCCGCTGCTCGGCCTGGTGCACCTGCACAACCGCATCGAGGTGCTGCGCCCACTGGGCGGGATCGAAGGGCTGCGCATTGCGGTGCATGCAGGCAATCTGCAAGCGCATGCCAAGGGCGGCACCTTCGACCTGGTCACCGAAGCCGAAGACGGCATCGGCCTGCTCTGGCGCGAGACCAGCCGCATGCTGGTGCGCGGGTTGAAGCTGGAAAGCGAGGCAGGTGAGCCTGCCGAGGACGAACCGCAAGCGTTGCCAGAGGCGACCCGCTGGTACGCCGACAGCGATATCGGCCGGCGTTATGCCAAGGTCTGTGGGGACTACAACCCGATCCACCTCAGCGCAGCCAGTGCGCGGCTGTTCGGCTTCCCCACGGCCATTGCCCATGGCATGTGGAGCAAGGCCATGGCCCTGGCGGCACTGCGCGGGCACCTGCCGCACAGTGGCTATGCCTTCGAGGTGGATTTCCGCAAACCGGTGCGGTTGCCGTCGGAGGTGGTGCTGGGTGCCAGTGAGGCGGGGGCTGCGGGAGAGCTGCGCCTGGATGGGCATGGAGGGGTTCTGCATATGGTCGGGCGCTGGGACCGGCTTTAAGCCCTCATCGCCGGCAAGCCAGCTCCCACAGGGGGCGCGCAGGCTTGGGCCGGTAGTTATCCTGTGGGAGCTGGCTTGCCGGCGATTGGGCCGCATAGCGGCCCCCTTGCTTTGCATCGGGCCTGCGCAGAAGCTATGCAGCATTAGGAGACCCCCGATGAACCTGCAAGAACTCACCCAACGCCTGCACCAGATCCGCGACAACAACGACTGGCGTGGCTTCCACAGCCCGAAGAACCTGGCCATGGCCGCCAGCGTCGAAATGGCCGAACTGGTGGAAATCTTCCAGTGGCTGAGCGAAGACCAATCGCGCCAGCTGCCCGCCGACAAGCTGGCCCATGCCGGCCAGGAAATCGGCGATGTGGTGCTCTACCTGTTGCTGCTGTGCAGCGAACTTGGCCTGGACATGGACCAGGTAGTGCGAGCCAAGCTGGCCGACAGCGAGAGGCGCTTCGCCCGATGAACGACCGTCACTTCGATGAGCTGGCCACCCGCTTTGCCGAGAAGATCTACGGCGGCGCCAAAGGCGCCATCCGCCTGGCCGTGCTGCAGGCCGACCTGGCCGAAGCCCTGCCCGACCGCCCGCTGCGCATCCTCGACATCGGTGCCGGGTTGGGTCATATGGCTTTGTGGCTGGCCCAGCGCGGCCACCAGCTGACCCTGGCCGAACCCGCCGCGCCGATGCTCGACGGCGCACGGGCGCGCTTTGCCGAAGCCGGCCAACCGGCCACCTTCATCCAGGCCCCCTGGCAAGACCTGCTCGGCCAGCTGACCGAACCCTACGACCTGGTGCTATGCCACGCCGTACTCGAATGGCTGGCCGAGCCCGAAAGCATCCTGCCGGTGCTGCATCAGCTCACGGCCCCTTCCGGGTGGCTGTCGCTGGCCTTCTACAACCGCGACGCCCTGGTCTATCGCAACCTGCTCAAGGGCCATTTCCGCAAGTTGCGCAGCAACCGGCTGGAAGGTGAAAAGCAGAGCCTGACCCCGCAAAAACCGCTTGATCCACGCGAGCTCAGGGCGCAACTTGATCCTATGTGGCAGGTTGAAAGCGAAAGTGGCGTGCGGGTGTTCCACGACTACATGCCCAAGGAATTCCAAGGCAAGGCCGAGCTGCTCGACCTGCTGGAAATGGAACTGGCCTACCGTCGACACCCCAGCTTCGCCGGGCTCGGCCGCTACCTGCACTGGGTCTGCCGCCCCCGCTGACCTGCCCGCCGGGAGGAATACATGCCGTACCGTCTGTTGTGCCTGGCCGTGCTGCCGCTTGCCCTGGCTGGCTGTCAGGGCAGCAACCCCTATGTGGCCAGCAGTCGCCCGTTACCACCGGCGCCTGCCCAGGCGGCCAGCACCTTCGATGCCAGTGCCTACCCGACACCGGCCCGTGATTACGGGCACTACCGTAGCTGGAGTTGGCGCGACGGCCAGTTGCCCAGTGGCTCGGTCGATACCGACCCGGGGCAACTGGCCGATGCCGTCAGCGGCGCGCTGGACCAGCATGGCCTGCGTCCCGCCCGGGGCGGCCCCGGCGACTTGCTGGTCAGCGCCGACATACGCCTGGAAAAGCGCTTGCGCCAGGTACGTGACTACGATGCCTACGACCCTTACTACGGCCCGTACCCCTACGGTGGTGTCGGTTATGGCGGCTACCGGCATGGCTATGGTGGCTATGCCAGCGTGCCCATCGTGCGCACCTACGAGGTGCAGGTGATGGTGGTGCGTATCGACCTGTACGACGCCCGCAGCGGCCAGCCGGTATGGAGTGCCAGCGCCGAAAGCGGCAGCGACAAGGACTCGCCGCGTGAACGCGAAAGCGCCCTGCGCGATTCTGTGCACAAGGCGCTCAACGGCTATCCTCCCAGTTGATATCCAACGGAGAACCATCATGTTGCGCCGTCTCGTTCTACTGTCATTCGCGTTATTGCTCGCCGCCTGCTCCAGCAATAACGTCCAGCAGGATTTCGATGCCAGCCGTGACTTTGCCGCCTATCGCAGCTGGGCATGGCAGGAACCGGGCCTGCAGTACCGCCCGGACGACCCACGAATCAAGAGCGACCTGACCGAGCAGCGCATTCGCCAGGCAGTCGCAAACCAACTCGACCAGCGCGGCCTGCGCCCGGTGCAAAGTGGCGCGCGGCCAGACCTGACAGTGCGTGCGTACCTGATCGTCGAGCAGCGCCAGCAACAGATCACCACCAACTACGGCGGTGGCTGGGGGGGCTACTGGGGCGGCTACTGGGGTGGGCCGATGTACAACGAAACCCGCAGCGTCGACTACAAGGTCGCCACCATCCAGATCGACTTGTTCGATGGGCGCGACAGCAAGCTGGTGTGGCGCGGCAGTGCCGAGCAGATCATGAACAACTACCCGCCAAGCCCCGAGGAACGCAACAGCGCGATCCAGAACACCGTGACCAAGGTGTTGGCCAACTACCCGCCGGGGAGCAGGAAGTAACACCGAACGCGGTTATGCAGGCGCCGCAGCCCCTGTGGGAGCGGGTTTACCCGCGAAGAAAACAACGCGGTGCATGGCACCGGCTTTGCCGGTGTTCGCGGGTGAACCCGCTCCCACAAGGGTCGCCTGCGAGGCCTGTTTCAACAGCGACAAAATCCATCCCGACCACGCCTTTTTCCCTCTCCCGCTCCACTCCCCGCAGGTTCCCGTCTATCTTCACTTAAGGAAACCTGACTGACCGGGTAGATGTGTTCAACATTTGGGAAGGGCGACCTGCCAATGCAAAGCATTGTTCTCCTGCTGTGGCTTGCCTTGTGCTCCGAACAGGACGTGCGTCAACGCCAGATATCCAACATGCTCACCCTTGGCGTGGCTACCTGCGCCCTGGCCTGGCTGTTCGCCACCGGCCACAGCTGGATCGGCGCCGATGCCAGCGATGCAGGTTGGGCGCTGGCCATCGTCATGCTGCTGACGCTGCCCGGTTACATGCTCGGCCGTTTCGGCGCCGATGACGTCAAGCTGATGGGCGCACTGGCCCTGGCCACCAGCCCGCAATACGTGCTTGGCACCTTCATCGGCGCCGGTGTCAGCGTGCTGCTGTGGCTGCTCACCCGCCGGCGCCTGTGGACCTTGCTCAACCCAAAGGTGAAAAAGCGTTTGCAGGCCCTGACCGAAGAAATGGGTGACAAGCAGGCGTTCGTCCCCTATGTGCTGGCCGGCTTTCTGTTGACAGCGGTATGGGTCCAATGAGCCAGCCTGTGGTCCGACACCTTGTACAAAACTTGTACATATTCGCTTGGTGCGACTATTTTTAAACTGCCAGAGCGTCTGGCCCGGGAGCAGGGCCGTATACGAACAGGGAGTGGATCGTGTCCAGACAAGTGAGTGAGTTGAAGGTTTTGGTGGTGGACGACCAACCGGTCATTGTCGAACAACTCTGTGAATTCCTCGAAACCAAGGGCTATGTTTGCGTACCGGCCCATTCTGCTGACGAAGCCATCGAGCGCTATATGGCAGACCCAGCCATCGGTCTGCTTATCTGCGACCTGCACATGCCGGGACGGGATGGCGTTGAACTGATGCGCACCCTGAAGCAGGTCGACGGCAGCCAGCGCATGTTCGAAGCCATCATGTTGACCGGGCGTGCCGAGAAACAGGACCTGATCCGCGCGCTGCGCGAAGGCTTTGCCGATTACTACCAGAAGCCGGTGGACCTCGATGAACTGCTGGAAGGCATTCGTCGGCAGGAAGAGGCGTTGCTGGAACGCCAGCGTAACTTCCGCGACCTTGGCGGATTGAATCAACGCCTGCAGGATCTGGCCGAGTCGATTGACGAGCTTTACCAGGATTTGGAAAAAGCCCGGGGCCAAGGTACTCATCGGCGTGCCACGGATGTGGAAGAAAGCGAAAGCGAGCTGCCAGCGGCGTTCGAGAAGCTGTCGCCGCGCCAACTGGAGGTGGCCCGCCTGGTGAGCAAGGGCAAGACCAACTACCAGATCGCCTGTGAGCTAGGCATTACCGAGAACACCGTGAAGCTGTATGTGTCGCAGGTGCTGCGCCTGACCCACATGCACAACCGCACCCAGCTGGCACTGGCACTGACACCCAGCTCGTCGCCGGTGCATCAGCGGTTTACTACCCACTAAACAGGTAGCTTCAAGATTTTGGCGGCTGCGTTGCAGCCCATCGCGCCCCCTGTGGGAGCGGGCGCGCCCGCGAACACCGGCGCAGCCGGTGCCATGCTCCGCGTTGGATTCTTCGCGGGCGCGCCCGCTCCCACAGCGCCCCCTTACATTTGAACGCCAAGCGTCAAGGTCAGCCGAGGCCCGCGGCCCAGGCTGTCCAGTGCCACATCCGCCAAAGGCTTGGCCAGCTCCAGCGCCACATTGAACAAGCGCCCATCGCCCAACCGCACACCAAGCGCCGCCGAAGCAAGGTGGGCATCCTCCACAGGCCCCCGGTTATGCCAGGCCTGCGCCGTATCCACCACCACATAGGGCTGCAGCAACGCCAGCCAGTTGGCGTGCATGCTGTAGTTCACCTCGTAAGCCACACCCCAACCCTTGTCCCCGTCCGCCTGGTCGCGCGGGTAGCCACGGCCGAAACTCTGCCCGCCAAACCCCGCACGCTCGCTGTCGGGCAAGCGGTCATCACTCCAGTACAACGCACCAGACACCACCCCCTGCCAGTTACCGAGCAGCCTGTCGCTCTGCAAACCGGAAAGCCGCAACCGCAGAAAATCCAGATCGTAGTCGGCATCGCTGCGCGCCCCCAGGTAATCCAGGCCCTGATAGACCCCGGCGCTGACGATACGCAAACGGCCCTCTTCCACCTTGCGCCAGTCGCCCTCGAATGACAGCGCACGCACGTAGGTGTCGTAATCCCGTGCCGATGGCAACCCATCCACCCGGTCCTCGAAGTGCTCACTGACCGAATACACCTGCCCCTGCACCACCATCCATTCATCCGGCCTGACGATCACCGGCTGGCGCAGGCCGATCGCATAGCGATCGCTGTTGCGCTTGCGGGTGATGTCACGGCCATCGTCCAGACGAATCCGCGTGCCGGGCTCGCTGCGGTAGCGCGAAGCCGACAGCAGCAGCTGGCTGCCGCCCGCGTCCAGGTACTGGCTGTAGGCCAGGCGCTGGTAATGCACCTGGTCATCCCCCGGCGGCAGCAACAGGCTGGCCTCGATCTGTTCGGCAAAGCGAGTCTGGGCGTGGCTGGTTGCCGTCAGCAGCGCCTGTGCATCGTCGCGGTTGCCATCAGCAACGGTAACCGCAGCGCTGAACGGCTTGCGCTGCGCATGCACGGTCAACCGCGCAGCACCATCAGCGGTTTGCGCCACGGCCAGCTGCGGCTCTATCGTCACCCCCGGCAGGCGCTCGGCCAGGCCCAGGTAGCGCTCCAGCGTTTCCCGGGTCAGCGGGCGCTCGGTGGCAAGCCGCTCCAGCAGTTGGTGCAGATAGGCGCCGGCCGGGCCGATATCGCCGTCCACGCGGTAATCACGGATATAGCCTTCGACCAGCACCACATTGACCCGGCCATCGGCCACCTCCTGCGGCGGCAGGTAGGCGTACGACAACAGGTAGCCTTCCTGCCGATAGCGCTGGGTCAGGCGCGCGGTGTACTGCTGCAGCTCGCCCAACGTGGTCTGGCGCCCGATCAGCGGTTGGTAGTGTTCGCGCAGGTCGCTCAAGGGGAACACCGTGCCGCCTTCGAAGCGCACTTTATGCAGCACCAGCCGGGTATCCGCAGGCGCCCACGCGGGGCTGTCGCCATCCGCCCCGGCCAGCTGCAGGTGAGCGCTGACCGGGCGGTAGGCGTCTATCGGCAGGTTGGCGCCGGGCAGGCGACGTTCGTACTCATGGCTGTCGAGAAAACCCGGCAAAGGTTCGGCATGGGCCGCAAGCGCCCAAGGCAGCAACAACAGGGGCACGGCCAGAGGACGCATAGGGCGCTCCATGTTCCCTGGGGCTGCGTTGCAGCCCTTCGCGGGCACGCCCGCTCCCACCAAGATCGCGCATTTCCTGAACTGTGGGAGCGGGCGTGCCCGCGAAGGGCCGCAAAGCGGCCCCAAATTGCTTGACTGACAGGCATCAGGGGCGCCAGCCGGTCACACCCGTTACTTGCAAGCGTAGGTGCTGCCTCGGCCCTCGTCGAACAGCTACTCGCTGACCTGGAACGCCACGCGCGCCGTCTCGCCGCTTTCATCCAGCGCGCTGATTTCCGCCTGGCCTACCTGTTGGAAGCGCACCAGCAGGCTGTCCTGCCCCTGGGTTTCGCCCAATGGCTGGCCGTTGAGGAACCACCAGCGCCGCCCGCCGCCGCCCAGCGCCGACACATACAGTTGCAACGGCTCACTGCTGGTGGCCGGGCGGCGCAGGTTGTCGCCCGGGCGCACGCCCACGATCGAAAGCGGTGGCGCGCTGGCTGGCACCTGCGGCGGGCAGGCCGGGTCGATGGCCGGCAGGCGCGCCGCACGCCGCTCCACACGTGGCAGCCAAGGCTCCAGCGGGGCTGGCCATAGGGCGATATCTCGGGCCTTGGCGCCCGGGCAACTGCCATCGACGCGCAGCCCCTGGTCGTTGACCCATACGCTTTCGCGCAGGCCCAGGCCGAGTGGCTGGTCGGCGGCCTGCAGGGTTGGCGGGGTAGTGCCGTCCAGGGTCCAGGCGAAACGCTGACGGCGGCAGTTGCGGTCCTGTTTGTTCATCGGCTGGCCCAGCGGCCAACAGATCGCCGCCACGCCGACATTGGCCGGCACCCGCTCCACCGGCACGCCGATGCCACGCTGGCTGTCACGGTTGCTCAGCAGATCGTGCACCTGCAGCATCAGCGGCGCCGCCGAAGCCAGCCCGAATTGGCCGGGTACCGGTGTGCCGTCGGGGCGGCCGATCCATACGCCGATCAGGTAGCGCGGGCCCACGCCGATCGACCAGGCATCGCGAAAGCCGTAGCTGGTGCCGGTTTTCCAGGCCAGTTGCGGGCGTTGTACCAGCTCGGCATGCGGGTCGCGGTCGGGGCGCGCCTGGCCGCTGAGGATACGCCGGATGATCCACGCAGCCCCTGGTGACAGCAGGCGCCGTTCCAGCAACGGATCCTGCGGTTGCAGGCGTACCCGCGCACTGTTGCCACCACGCGCCAGCGCAGCGTAGCCACCCACCAGGTCCTCCAGGCGGCTGCCCGCGCCACCCAGGATCAACGACAGGTTGGGCTCGGCCAGGGGCGGCAGTATCAGCGGCATGCCCGCCATGCGCAGTTGCGCGGCAAAGCGTTTCGGGCCGTAGGCCTCCAGCAGCTGCACCGCCGGCAGGTTGAGCGACAGCGCCAGCGCCGAACTGGCCGACACCGGCCCGCTGAAACCCATGGAGAAGTTGCCGGGGCGATAGTCGCCATAGCGTCGCGGCACATCCTGCAGCAGCGACTCGGAATGGATCAGGCCATCATCCAGCGCCATGCCGTAGAGGAACGGCTTGAGGGTGGAGCCCGGCGAGCGCAACGAACGCACCATGTCGACATGCCCGAAACGGCGCTCGTCGGCCAGGTCGATGGAGCCCAGGTAGGCACGCACCGCCATGGTTTGCGCATCGACCACCAGGATGGCGGCGGAGGTGCGCTCCGGCAGCCGAGCACGCCAGCCCAGCAGCAGGTCTTCGAGGCGCCGCTGCAGCGCGGCGTCGAGCGTGGTGCGGATCAGCGGCGGGCTATCGGCGCTGTTCAGGCGCCGGGCCAGCAGCGGCGCCAGGGCCGGCTCCTGACGTGGCGCCAGCACCAGCGGTTCTTCGCCTGCCTCACGGATTTGCTGGGCCGGCCACACCTGGTATTCGGCCAGGCGTTGCAGCACCTTGTCCCGGGCGCGCTGGGCACGTTCGGGGTGGCGGTCCGGGCGCAGGCGACTGGGCGCCTGGGGCAGCACGGCCAGCAGCGCAGCTTCGGCCGGGGTCAGGTGCATGGGTGACTTGCCCAGGTATGCCCAACTGGCGGCCGCCACGCCCTGTAGGGTGCCGCCGAAAGGCGCGCGGTCCAGGTAGATCTGCAGGATTTCGCGCTTGGACAAATGCCATTCCAGCTGCGCCGTGCGCCACAGCTGGCGCAGTTTGCCGGCCAGGGTGCGTTCATGCGGGTCGAGCAGGCGCGCGACCTGCATCGACAGCGTGCTACCGCCCGACACCACACGCCCGCCACGCAGGTTCAGCCAGGCAGCGCGGGCCAGGGCCAACGGGTTGACCCCGGGGTGGCTGTAGAACCAGCGGTCCTCGTAGGTCAGCAGCGCCTGCAGATACAGCGGCGAAACCTCGTCGGGGCTGACCGGGTAGCGCCACACGCCATCGGCATCGGCAAAGCGCCACAACGGCGTGCCGTCCTCGGCCAGCACCACGCGGGCCAGGTCGTCGCCGGGCATGGGCAGCGGCCAGAGGCGGTCGGCCAGCCACAACAGGCCGAACAGCACCAGCATGCCGATCACCGTGGCGCGCAACAGCCTGCCCGCACGGGTACGCGGCCGCGTTAAGCTTGGCATCGGGAACCGACCTGGTCAGGTGATGGCCAAAGGCTTGGGAACGGCAACATCGCCGATTCGTTCATCAGGAAGCAACTATGCATGTAGAAGGTTTTTTCGAGTGGCTGGGCCAGGCGCTGGGGTCGTTGATCCGCTTCATCGTCGACGCATTGAGCGGGCTGTTCAACCTGCTGGCCAGTGCCGGAGGCAATTTCATTGATGGCCTGGCGCGCACCTTGGGCATGGAGACCTCGCTGCTCAGCATCCTCGCCCTGATCATCGGGCTGGTGCTGCTGTACTCGGCAATCCGCGCGTTCATGCGCGCCTCGATCATCCTCGGGATCATCTGGCTGCTGCTGGGGTTGTGGGTGATGAGCTGGGTGATTCACTGAACAAGGCCGGGGGCCGCGTTGCGGCCCAATCGCCGGCAAGCCAGCTCCCACCTCGACCGCGTCGCCCTCAAGCCATGCTCCATCCTGTGGGAGCTGGCTTGCCGGCGATGAGGCCGGTAAAGGCGACACAATTCTAGCGGGCTTTTACGGTCATCTCCCCTTGCCCATCCCCCACGGCCTGCAGGTTTGGCCGGTACATCGATTCAACCTGCGGCGGCGGCACGCGGTAGGTGCCCGGGGTCACTGCCCGAGCCAGGTACAGCAGGTGGGTGGTGCCGTAGCTGTCCAGCTTGAGCGCAGCGACGTAACGGTCATCGCGATACTCCTGGTGCACCACGCTGGCGTTCTGCATCGACTCGCGCCATTCCTTCACCGCACTGCTGGCGTTGTCCAGGCTGGCGGCACTCTGCGCCAGGTTCTGGTTCTCCAGCTCCAGGCCTGCCGGTAGCAAGTCCACCACCAGCGCATCCGGCACCCGGTCTTCGGCCTTGAGCGCCAGGTGCACCAGCACCAGGTCACCGCTGCGCAGGTTGTGCAGGTCCAACGGCTGGCCATTCATGCCCAGGTACTCACGGCGGATCTGCATGCCGTTGCCACCGGCCGCAGGCGCCTGGCGTGGGTAACCCGACAAGGTCAGTTGCTGGTACAGCGTTTCGCTGCCTTGGTTCTGCACACTCAATGGCGAAGCCAGCAACGGGCCTTCGAGCTTCATGCCGGCCTCGGCATTGTTGAACTCGCGCACTTCGCCCGCGCTGTCCAGGCGCGCCTGCCACTGGCCTTCCGGTTTGCCCAGCAGGCCACGGCCGGCCAGGAACAGCGCATTGCGCTCCTGGGTCGACAGCCAGCGGTTGGCCGCCAGTTCATCCGACAGGGCGAACAGGCGCTGGTCGACCTGGCGGCTGGCCAGGTTGCTTTCCTGCAGCAGCGCCAGGATCAGTGCCTGATCGCGCAGGGCGCTACCATAGTCGGCCATCCAGCCTTTACCGCGGCTGATGCCCAGGCCTGCCTGCAGGGCCTGCTCGGCACGCGGCTTGTCGCCCATCTTGTCCAGCGCCACCGCCAGTTGCACCAGCGGCAGGCCAGAGCGGGCGTCGGCACGGCGTTCGAACAGGCCACGCAGGGCACCCAGCGGCGCCTGCTGGCTGCGCGACAGCACCAATGCCGCATAGGCCTGCACAGCGAAGCGGGTGTGTTCGGCGTTCTCGCTGTAGTCGACTTCGATCAGGTTGCGCTCCTGCAGGTAGCGCAGCAGGCGCTCGCTGGCCTTCTTCAGCGCTTCGGCGGGCACACCATAGCCTTGGTCACGGGCGCGCAGCAGGAAGTCGGTGACATAGGCGGTCAGCCAGTATTCTTCTTCGCTGTCCGAGTTCCACAGGCCGAAGCTGCCGTTGTAGCGCTGCATGCCCAGCAGGTGCTCGATACCCATCTCGATCTTGCGCTTGCGCACATCGGCTGGCTCACCCTTGATGCCCAGGCGCTTGAGGCTGTCGGCATCGGCATACAGCGACGGGTAGAGGCCGCTGGTGGTCTGCTCCAGGCAACCGTAGGGGTAGGCTTCAAGGGCACGGATCTGCTCGGCCAGGTTCAGCGGTGGCCGGCTCGACAAGGCCAGGCTGGCTTCAAGCCCGGCGGGTTCGAAGGCGGCCAGGTCTGCTTCAGGCAGGGTCCATGGCTGGTCCTTCAAGGCCACGCGGTAGTGCTTGAGCATCGCCGGGTAGGCCGGGCGCACGCCCAGCGTCCACTCGCGCTCGAACGCGCCGGTCGGCTCGTTCGGCAGTTGCAGACCAGTGACCCGCACATGCACCTTGCCCTGCCCCAGGCCTCCCTGGGCCTGTACCGGGATCATCAGCGTCGAGCGCTGACCTTCAGCCAGGGCAACGTTCTGCACGGCGTTGGCCGCCAGGCTCAGCTGCCCTTCAGTGCTGATTTCAACGTTCAGCTGCTGGGCGCGGCCCGACAGGTTGGCCAGGTCCAGCGCCAGGCTGGTGCGGTCGCCACCGGCCAGGAAACGCGGCGCCGAGAGCTCGGCGATCAGCGGCGCGGCGACCACGGTCTTGCCTTCGGCCATGCCGAACTGTTCCTCGGTCCAGGCCTGGGCCATCAGCCGCAGTTCGCCATTGAAGTCGGGGATATCGACCGTGGCCTGGCCCTCGCCCTTGTCGTCCAGGGTCACCGGCAGGCTCTGCTGGGCGACGATGGTCACCGTGGTGTTGGGGCGCTTGCCACCCTTGGCCATCGCCGCGTCACCACCAAATGCCAGGCTGGCCAGGCGGCCCTGGCCGGCTTCGATCAACTGGCCGTAGATATCCAGCTGGTCAGCACCGTAAGCCTTGCGCCCGAACAGGCTGGCGAACGGGTCAGGGGTCTTGAAGTCGGTGATGTTGAGGATGCCCACGTCCACCGCCGACAACAGCACATGCACCTGTTCAGGCACGCTGCCATCGGCATTTGCAGCCTTGACCTTCACGGTCAGCGGCTGTTTCGGGCGCATTTTCTCCGGCGCCTGCAGGCTCACCGCCAGCTTGCGCTCGGCGCGGTTCAGCGGCAGGTGCAGCACGCCCACCGCGCGTTTCGGCGTGGCGTTGGCCTTGCGCTCACCCGGGCGGATCACCAGCGCGCTGATGTACAGGTCATGGCGTGCCCACTGCTTGTCCAGTTGCACATCGAACGTCTTGCCCTCGGCGGGCACGTCGATCTCCTGCCACCACAGCGGGCCGTCGCTGGACTCGATCATCAGGTAGCCACTGCCGGCTGCGGGCGGGGTGACGGTGACCTTGGCGGTAGCGCCGTCGGCGTAGGCCGGTTTGTCCAGCGCCAGCTTGACCTGGTCCGGCCGCACCGCGCCGCCTTCGGCGTTGTCCTGGGCGCGGTAGCCAGCCCAGAAGCGCGCGCTGGACACCAGGCCCGTCTCCGGATCCTCCACCTCGACACGGTACGGGCCCCATTCCACCTGGAAGCTCAGCTTGGCGGTGGAGCCGGCCTTGACGCTGACGGTCTCTTCGCTCTGGGTGAGGAATTTCTCGTTGTAGGCGTAGCTCCAGCCATCGCTCTGCGAGTAGTTCCAGTAGTAGTCGCGGCGCTCGCGTACCAGCCGCACCTTGAGGTCGTTGGCCGCCAGCTTCTTGCCGTTGCGGTCGGCCACCAGGAACTCGAACTCCACCGGCCCGTCACTGTCGGTTTCCTCGCCGTCGAACAGGCCACGCAGGCCTGGCAGGCGCTCGGCCGGCCAGATGGGTTGTTCCAGGCGCCGGGTAATCGGCCGGCCACCGGACTCCTGCAGGCTGGCCTGCACGGTCAGTTGCAGCGGCGAGCGGGCTTCGGCCCAGCGGCTTTCGATGTCGACCACGGCCTTGCCGGCCTGGTCGAGGGTGACTTCGTCCAGCTCCAGGTCCTGGTTCAGCTCGGTTTCGGTGACCGAGCCGAACTGGTAGCCAGGCAGCGCCGGTACCGCCTCGCGCAGCGGGCGAACATAGGCCTGGCCGCTCAGGCGGTTGCCGGCAGCCGGGGCGCCGTAGAGGTAACGGCCATTGACCTGGATGCGTGCATCCTGATCCGGAGACAACGGTTTGCTGCTGCCCTTGAGTTCCAGCGCCAGGCGCTCGGGCAGGAAATCTTCGACGAGGAATTCGTACACCTGCTTGCGCCCGCCGCCCAGGTCGAGCAGCAGTTGCCAGCGCCCGGTCGGGGCCTCGCTGGCCAGCTGCAGCTGGTACTGGTACAGGCCATTGCCGTCGGCTTCCCAGACGAACTTGCGGCTGACCTGCTCATCCGGGCGACGCACTTCCACGCTCACTGGCTGCACCTTGACCGGCTTGCCGTCCTGGTCACGCAGCAGGCCGTTGAGCAACACCGTTTCACCAGGGCGATACAGGTCACGCGGGCCAAAGATGAAGAACTGCAGCGGGTTGGCCTGCGGGCCGGTGATGTCGAACTCGGCCAGGTCCAGCGCCGCGCTGCTCAGGCGCAGCAGGGTGGTGTGCACACCCTGGGTGGCGATCAGGGTGTCGGCCTTGGGCGTGATCGGCAGCTGGGCGTGGCCATCGCCATCGGTGCTGGCCTGGGCCAGCAGCTTGCCCTTGTCGTCATGGATTTCCAGGTTCACGCCGCTCATCGCCTTGCCACCTTCCAGGGCCTGGGCGAACACATCGAGGCGGTCGCGGTAGCGATGCGCGGACACACCGATGTCGCTAAGAGTGAACAGGGTCGCTGGTTGCGAGTAGTCGTAGGTGCCCGAGGCTCGCATCACCGCCAGGTACACGCCTGGCTCCTGCAGCGGCTTGATGCCGGCGATCGGCAGCAGCACGGTCTCGCGGGTGTTGCGTGCGGGGTTGAGGTCGAAGCGGCCGCTGTAGACCAGCTCGGCCATGTCCAGGGTTTCCTTGGACTGGTAGTAGTACAGGCTGCTGTTGCGCCCCCAGTTGACCAGGAAGGTCGAGAGCATGTCCGGCTTCACGCGGAAGAACTCGACATCGACCTTGTCGACGTTGAGGGCGATCACCGGCAGGCCCTCGGCCAGGCGCGTGGGCAGCAGCGAACCGCGGCTGGCGAAGCCGATGGTCGGCTGCATGTCGCGGGTTTCCAGGCGGCTGATCGACTCGCTGTCCAGTTGCTTGCCATTGACCGCCAGCAGGCCCTTGTCGACGGTCAGCACCAGCTTGCGCTGCGGCTCCAGGTGGCGCAGGCGCAGCTCCATCTGGTTGTCGGAGAGCTCCCAGGCGCCGTCGAGCTTGCCTTTGACGGTGTCGACCAGGTGCACTTTGCTGGCGAAGTCCTGCTTGGCATCCAGCGGCGCGGAGAAGCTTATCGACAGCGTCGCGGCGCCATCGAGCTGCACTTCGGAAACATCCAGCACCGTCAGCTCGCGGCCCTCGTAGCGTTTGGCGAGTACGGCCGGGTCTTCGCGTTGGGGTGCCGGGGTGGCAGCGGGCGCTGTGGCCGCCGGCTTTTCGGATGGCGCCGGCTTGTCCGGCGTCGAAGAGTCACAGGCACTGAGCAAGGCCAGCGCGCAGGCCAGCAACAATCCTTTGTTGAACATGGAGTAGAACTCTTAGGCAGCGTGTACGTGAGGGCAGCAACTATAGCGCAACTATGGTCGCGCGAATTGACTGCATGGCCGGTACACTGCTGGCAATTTAGAAAAGCGGGGGCGCTTTGCGCCCCTTTCGCGACACAAGGCCGCTCCCACAGGTACTGCACAGGCTTCCGGTTTACACGATTCTTGTGGGAGCGGCCTTGTGTCGCGAAAGGGCTGCGCAGCAGCCCCAGGATTCCCCAGGACACCCGATGACCTCACTGACCACAGACTGGCAGCACCGCCCCACCCACCACAAGGTCTGGGCACTGGCCGCGCCGATGATCCTGTCCAATATCTCCGTGCCGCTGGTAGCCCTGGTCGACAGCACGGTCATCGGCCACCTCCCCCACGCCCACCAGTTGGGTGCCGTAGCCGTGGGCGCCACGCTGTTCACCTTCATGGTCGGCCTGATGGGCTTCCTGCGCATGGGCTCCACCGGCTTCGCCGCCCAGGCCGCCGGCCGTGGCGACGGTGCAGCGCTGCGCCAGGTGCTGGTACAAGGGCTGCTGCTGGCGGTCGGCTTCGCCCTGCTGATCGGCCTGCTGGCCCTGCCCTTCAGCCAGCTGGCGCTGCAGGCGATGCAACCCAGCGCGGCCCTGCAGCAAGCCACCGAAGACTTCTTCCATACCCGCCTGCTCGGCCTGCCCGCGGCACTGGCCAGCTACGCCCTGGTCGGCTGGTTCCTCGGCACCCAGAACGCGCGGGCGCCGCTGGCCATCCTGCTGACCACCAACCTGCTGAACATCGCCTTGAACCTGTGGTTCGTGCTTGGCCTGGGCTGGGGCGTGCAGGGTTCGGCGCGGGCATCGGTGATTGCCGAGTGGAGCGCCGCCCTGCTCGGCCTGGCCCTGACCCGCCCGGCCCTGCGCTCCTACCCGGGGCAGATCGTGTGGGCGGCGCTCAAGCGCTGGCAGGCCTGGCGGCCGCTGCTGGCGGTGAACCGCGACATCTTCCTGCGCAGCCTGGCGCTGCAACTGGTGTTCCTGCTGATAACCGTGCAGGGCGCTCGCCTGGGCGAAGCTACCGTGGCGGCCAATGCCCTGCTGCTCAACGGCCTGCTGCTGACTGCCTATGCGCTCGACGGGTTGGCGCATGCGGTGGAGGCCCTGTGCGGCCATGCCATTGGCGCCCGCGACCGCGACACATTGCGCCGCTCGCTGGTGGTGGCCTGTGGCTGGTCGCTGATCACCAGCCTGGGGTTTGCCGGGTTGTTCCTGCTGGGCGGGCACCTGTTCATCGATTTGCAGACCGACATCGAAAGTGTGCGGGCAGCGGCCTATCCGTACCTGCCGTACCTGGCATTGCTGCCGTTGATTGCGGTGTGGAGCTATTTGCTGGATGGCTTGTTCATTGGCGCAACACGGGCGCGGGAGATGCGTAATGCGATGTTGGTGTCGGTGGTGATTGCGCTGCCCTTGGGAGTGCTCATGGGTGGGTTTGGCAACCATGGGTTGTGGTTGGCGTTTCTCGGGTTCATGGCGTTGCGGGCGGTGACGTTGGGGTGGGTGGGGTGGCGGTTGCAGGAAAAAGGCGAGTGGATTCAGTAATGCCGGGGCCGCTCCCACATTGATCGACGTACGCAGGACTTTGTGGGAGCGGCCTTGTGTCGCGAAATGAGGGCGAAGCCCTCACCTGCGGATTCACAGCCACACACAATCCCAATGTGGATAATCATCAGCCCGCCGCACCAGGCCAGCCCGAATGGGATTGGCGATGATGTAGCGCGCCACTGCCCTCACATCCTCCTCGCGGCGCAAAGCCCGGTCATGAAAGCTGGTCTGCCAGATATGCCGCCTTTCAGCCCCCACCTTGTACAGCGCACAACTGCTTCTGGACTTGAACTCGCACATCAGCCTACCCAGGCTCGACGGCCCAAGCTCGACAAGCCAGTGAAGATGATCCGGCATCAAGACCCACGCCAGAGACTGACACGCCTTGCGCTCTTCGCTGAGCCGCAATTGCTGGATAACTGTTCTGGCGAACAAGAAGTCTTTGAACAACGGTGTTCGGTTGCGGGTGGTCGTGGTGAGCAGGTAGAGACGCCCTGGTTCGGACACTCGGCCACTACGTAAACGATGGGAGCCGGGACTTTCCATGTCATCCTCCTTTGAACATTGCATTCAAAGGTAGCGGCGCTGATGCGATAGGCGAGGACTGGACCATTACCAGGTATGACGCGGTGAGGGCTTCGCCCTCATATCGCGACGCAAGGCCGCTCCCACAAAAAAGCGGGAGCGGCCTGGCAATCACGACGACAGGTACGAAGACCGGGTCAGACCAAGGCGCAACGCATCCAGGTACTGAGTCCGCTCCCGCGCAGTGATCTTGGCGCTGGCCACCTTGTCACGGTAATGCGTCATCAACTCCTCCGGCGACAGGTGCACATAGCGCAGCATGTCTTCGATGGTGTCGTGGGTCTCGATACCGGCGTGGTACACGCTACCGTCGGCGTTCTGGTAGATGTTCACCGAGTCGGTGTCACCGAACAGGTTGTGCATGTCACCGAGGATTTCCTGGTAGGCACCGACCAGGAACACACCCAGAAGGTAGTCCTCGCCCTCCTTCACCGCATGCACCGGCATGCTGGTCTCGATGCTCTGCTCGTCGACGTACTGGTTGATCTTGCCGTCGGAGTCGCAGGTCAGGTCCTGCAGCACGGCACGACGCATCGGCTCTTCGTCCAGGCGGTGCAGCGGGATGATTGGCAGTACCTGGCCGATGGCCCAGGTGTCCGGCAGGCTCTGGAACACCGAGAAGTTGCAGATGTACTTGTCGGCCAGCTTGTCGTTCAGCTCGTCCAGCACCTGGCGGTGCGAGCGCTGGCGGGCTTTCAGCGAGTTGTGCAGGCGGCGGCACACGGCAAAGTAGCACTGCTCGGCCAGGGCCTTCTCGGCCAGGCTGATCTTGCCATCGGCATACTGCGCAGCCACGTCACCCATGTAGTGGGTGGCGCGCCAGTAGGTCTCGGTCACCATCTCGATGTCGGTCGGGCCGAGCAGGTCGACCAGCCACTGCACGGTCTCGGGCAGGGCTTCCTTGTTCTCGATGGTCGGCACGTCGTCGTTGTGCTTCTCGACGTCGGTCACCTGGATCACCAGCATGGCGTGGTGCGCGGTCAGCGAACGGCCGCTCTCGGAGAAGATGTGCGGGTGCGGCAGGCCCTGCGCGTCGCAGAACTCCTTGAGCATGCCCACCACCACCCCGGCGTAGTCGTCCATGTCGTAGTTGATCGAGCTGGCATTGCGCGAGTGGGTACCGTCGTAGTCCACGCCCAAACCACCGCCAACGTCGATATGGTCGACCGGCAGGCCCAGCGCACGCAGCTCACCGTAGTAACGGATGGCTTCCTTGAAGCCGTGCTGGTAGTCGGCCAGATTGGCGATCTGCGAACCCATGTGGAAGTGCAGCAGGCGGATACCCTGGTCCAGGCCGGCATCGCGGAAGCGCTGCACCACCGAGATCAGCTGGGCGGCGGACAAGCCGAACTTGGACTTCTCGCCACCGGTATCGGCCCACTTGCTCGAGGCCAGCGACGACAGGCGCACGCGCAGGCCGACCTGCGGCTTGACCTTGAGCTCGGCAGCCTCATCGATCACCAGGGCCACTTCCGACTCTTTCTCGATGACGATGAACACGTTGTGGCCGAGCTTCTGGCCCATCAGCGCCAGGCGGATGAACTCGCGGTCCTTGTAGCCGTTGCAGACAATGGTGCCGCCCTTCGGCGCCAACGCCAGCACTGCCAGCAGCTCGGGCTTGGAGCCGGCTTCCAGGCCAATGGAGACGTTCTGCGTGGCGATGATGTTTTCCACCACCGCTTCCTGCTGGTTGACCTTGATCGGGTACAGCGCGGTGTACTTGCTCTGGTATTCCAGGCGCGCGATGTTGGCATCGAAGGCGCCGGTCAGCTGGCGTACGCGGTCCTGCAGAATGTCGGGGAAGCGCACCAGCAATGGCAGCGACAGGCCGCTCTGGCGCAATTCGTCGACCTGTTCGAACAGGTCGATCGGTGCGCTTTTGGGGCCGTTGGGGCGTACTTCGACGCGCCCGGCCTCATTGATGGCGAAATAACCAGCGCCCCAATGGCGGATACCATAAACACTGCGGCTGTCGGCCACGGTCCATTGGCTACCATCGTCTTTGCGTGTGCGTCGTACGGACATTCAAGTCCCCTATAGATAAGTCGAAGACACTGCCCCGCAAGGAGGCGGGCGCAGTGTAAAAGCCAAAAATGACGATTCGTCCGTGCCCTGGGGTAGACCCTGGTCACGGCAACGAGTTTAGAAAGCACTGGGCAAAAAATCGCGTGGCCGCATCAGCCGCCGGATTTTTTCGCCTTGAAGCCCTGCTTGGTCAGCTCACCGATCAGCAGTTCGACATGGTCGCCCTGGATTTCGATGACCCCATCCTTCAGGGCGCCACCGGTACCGCAGCGGCGCTTGAGGGTTGAGGCCAGCTCCTTGAGCTGATCGAGCGGCAGCGGCACGCCGGTGACGGTGGTCACGGTCTTGCCGCCGCGGCCCTTGCTTTCGCGGCGCACACGGGCAATGCCATCGCCTTCGGGGATGACCTGCTGCTTGCAGGTACAGGCATCCACCGGCTGGCTACAGTCGGGGCAGTGCCGACCGGTGTCGGTGGAGTAAACGAGACCGCCAAGGGCGGCGAAGGAAGAAGCTTTCTTGGCCACTTTTGTTCCTCTGTGCTGAGGACAAAAACTGGTCGGCCCCAGGGGGTTGAGCCCGACCGCGAAGCCCCACTCTGGCAGGGGCGGCGCTACTGCCGCAAGACCTGCGGCAGCCCGAAAAGGGCGCGCAGTGTAACGATAAATCCGGCCGTTGCTAAGTACTGGAATGCGGCATTTTGCGAATGTTTTGCGACTATTCGCGGGCACGCCCGCTCCCACAGGTCCGGCGCCGCTCTCGAACATTGCACTGTCCCTGTGGGAGCGGGCGTGCCCGCGAAAGGGCCGGCACTGCCAAAACAACTATCCCAGGCTTGCTTTGTAGCGCTGCAACGCCGCCAACGAGTCCGGGCAATACGGCTTGGTCAGGCTTTCTTGCTCAGCCTGCTCCAGGCCAATGAAGCGCGCCTCGATCACCTCTTCCGGCTGTAACCGCAACGGCGCATCCGACACCGCCGAATACACCGCACACCACAAGTGGTTATCCGGCTGGTCAAAGTAGAACCGCTCATGAAAACGCAGCTCTACACCGTCGATCCCCAGCTCCTCGGCCAGCTCCCGCGCCGCCGAATCGGCATACGCCTCCCCGGCCGCTACCATACCGCCTGCCGCCACATCCCAGTACCCCGGGTACAGCGCCTTGCTCAGGGTGCGCCGGTGCACGCACAGCTCACCGGCACTGTTGAACAGCAGAATGAACGTGCAACGCCCGATCAGGCCGCGCTCGCGCAGTTCGGCGCGGGGCAAGGCACCCAGCACCTGGTCGGCTTCGTCCACCCAGGTGACCAGTTCTCGGTCGGAAGCCGCCCGGTGGGCGGCCTCGTTCGGGCTGATCGCCATCATCAACCCTGCGACAGCAGCTGACGCAGGTCGATGACCGCCGCGTTGGCCCGGGAAATGTAGTTGGCCATGACCAGCGAGTGGTTGGCCCACATGCCGAAGCCGCTGCCGTTGAGCACCATCGGGCTCCACAGGGCTTCCTGCGAGGCTTCCAGCTCACGGATGATCTGGCGCACGCTGACCGTGGCGTTCTTCTTCGCCAGCACGTCGGCAAAGTCCACCTCGATGGCGCGCAGCAGGTGCGACAGCGCCCAGGCCTGGCCACGGGCTTCGTAGAACACGTTGTCGATCTGCAGCCATGGGGTTTCTACCAGCTCCTCGTCCACCTGCGGCGCCTGGCCGGCGACCAGCGACTCGGTCTTCAGCGTGGTATTGAGCTTGACCCGGCCAACGCTGGCCGACAGGCGCTGCGACAGCGAGCCCAGGCGGGTGGCCACGTCACCCAGCCAGTTGTTCAGGTTGTCGGCACGGGTGTAGAAGATCGCGCCCTTGTCGCCGGCAGCCAGACGGGTCTGGTAGCGGGTCAGCGACTTGATGCCCTCTTCGAACTCCGACTCGCTCGATGGCAGGATCCAGCTCTTGTTGTCGAAGTTGAAACGCGGCTCGGCCTTGGCCAGGTCGGCGTCTTCGGTCGACTGCGACTGCGAACGAGCGAAGTCCTTGCGCAGGGCACGGGACAGGTCGCGCACCTGGACCAGCACGCCATATTCCCAGCTCGGCATGTTGTCCATCCACAGCCCTGGCGGGAAGCGGTCGTTGGAAATGTAGCCACCGGGCTTGTTCAGCAAGGTGCCGGCCACGGTCTTGAGGGTTTCGATAGTGGTGTAGCCCACCACCATCTGCTGGCCAGTGCGCTCGGCTGCGGCCTGGGCGTTCTGCTGCACCGGGAACAGCTCCGGCTCCTGGCTCCAGTACCAGCCCAGGCCGATACACACCAGCAGGTACAACCCGATCAGGGTCCCCAGGGCACGGCTCCAGAGGCCGCCAAGGTAGCTACGGGCGGCGGCGCCACGGCCGTCGACACGCTCGCGGGGCTCGGCTTTGGCCTCGCGGTTTTTCCAGTCCAGCATGGCTTTGTCCTTAATCAGTCACGACGGTTCAGGGGCTTGGACCACAGGCCTGCGCCAGGGTGCCACGGCAAGCCCGCGTGGCAGCACTATAAAGCAGACACCGCCTTACGCATAAGCGACCAATCGGTCAGCAACTGAATATTCGTTCTGGCCGCTTTGTTGATGCAGCGCACTCACGCGCCTGAAAAGAACTGCTAGCATAGAGCCATCATTGCCCCTGCACACCCCAACCTACAAGTAGCCAGGACATGAGCCAAGCAGCCGAGCCGAGCCCGCTGTGCCCCGCCCAACAGCTGACGCGTAGCGGCCTGCGCAAGGACGACCCGCTCGACCAGGTGCTGCTGCCGCCCCTGCGCAAGCCGGTGTACATCCTGCTGCAGGACCACGAACGTGCCCAGCGCCTGGCCCAGCAACTGGAATTCTTTGGCCTGGTGGCGCAGGCGCTGGCCAGTGCCGCGGCGTTTCTGGCCTCGATCGGCGAATACCCGCCTTCGGCCATCATCATGGATGTCGACTTCAACGGTGCTGGCCAAGGCCTGCTGCTGGCTGCCCAGGTGCAGCAGGGGCTGGCCCGGCATATACCGCTGCTGTTCTTCAGCCACCACGAAACCGACACCCCGACCCGCCTGGCCGCCGTGCGCGCCGGTGGCCAGGACTTCCTCACCGGCACCCTGGAAGCCTCCAGCCTGCTGGAAAAGGTCGAACTGCTGACCAATGCCACCCAGCATGACCCATTGCGCGTGCTGATCATCGACGACTCGCGCACCCAGGCGCTGTACACCGAGCGCGTGCTGGCCAGTGCCGGCATGATCACCCGCAGCCTGACCGACCCGATCCGCACCATGGCCGAGCTGGCCGACTTCCAGCCCGACCTGATCATCCTCGACCTGTACATGCCGGCCTGCACCGGCCCTGAGCTGGCCAAGGTGATCCGCCACAGCGACCGTTATGTGAGCGTGCCGATCATCTACCTGTCTGCCGAGGACGACCTGGACAAGCAGCTGGATGCCATGAGCGAAGGCGGTGATGACTTCCTGACCAAGCCGTTTCGCTCACGCCACCTGATCACCACCGTGCGCAACCGCGCCGCCCGCGCCCGGCACCTGAAGGCGCGCATGGTGCGCGACAGCCTGACCGGGTTGTACAACCACACCCACATCCTGCAACTGCTGGAAGACTGCAGCTTCCGCGCCCGCCGCGAGCAGCAGCCGTTGAGCTTTGCCATGCTCGACATCGACCACTTCAAGAAGATCAACGACCGCCACGGCCACCCCATGGGCGACCGGGTGATCAAGAGCCTGGCGCTGTTTCTCAAGCAGCGCTTGCGCAAGACCGATTTCATTGGCCGTTACGGTGGTGAAGAGTTCGCCATTGTCATGCCCAATACCGCGCTGGACGCGGCGCACAAGGTGCTGGACGAAATCCGCCGGCGCTTTGCCGAGATTCTCTACCCGGCGCAGCCACGGGACTTGCAGTGCACCTTCAGTGCCGGGGTGGTGCAGCTGGATGAGGGGCTGGATGCACTGACCATGGCCAGTGCGGCAGACGAGGCGCTGTATCGCGCCAAGCATGCCGGGCGTAATTGCGTGGTGCGTGTAGAGCCCTGAATCAGGCTTTGCCTGTTCCGGCCTCTTCGCGGCTAAAGCCGCGAAGAGGCCGGCACAGATTGAAATGGAGGCACTGTGCCACTTTTTTTTATGGCGCCAACCCCCTGTCGTCATCACCCCGTCACAAAATCGCAATAACTTCAGCCACCGACCTCTCCCCTCCCCGCAGGAAGCTCGCGGCTATGCGCCTGAAGTGGCTGACCAATTTCAACACCCTGTTGCTGGTAACCGTGTGTATCGCCCTGGGCGCCACCCTTTGGTGGTCGCAGCGGGCCCTTGAGCGCCCCTACCAGTTGATGGAGCGCTACCTGGGCCTGTCCCAGCAGTTCCAGAACCAGGCGGCCCGCAACATCCAGGCGTACCTGGGCAGCGGCGATGCCCTGCGCCACGCCGCGGCGATGGAGGCCAACCAGCAACTGCAGGCCGCGCTGGCCGAATGGCCCAGCGAACTGGCCGACAAACTGCGCCCCAGCCTGGACAGCCTGCAGGCCTTTACCGCCGATGAGCTGCTGGCCGCCGGCAAGCTGGCCGGCGACCCGCAAGCCCTGCTGCTGCAGGCCGAGCGGGAACTGGGTGCCAACTTCGAACAACTGGTCGGCTACGCCCGCGACAGCGGCAGCGCCGACGCCAACCGCTATCTGGTGCCACTGCTCGACGCCACCGTGCACCTCGGTCGCCTGTCGCTGGCCCGGGACAAGCTGGTCAGCAGCGGCCGCCCGGAGCTGGCCGACGAAGTGGAGCGCGAGCTGCAACTGATCCGTGCCCAGGCCCAGGCGATTGACGCCTTGCCCTTGCTGGGCGTAACCCGTAGCGCCGAATCCGGTGCCGACGACTTCGCCGCGATGATGGGCCTGGAAACCCAGGCCAGCGCCCAGCAGGAGGACATTGCCGTCGGCCTCAAGCGCGAACTGCAGAGCCTGCTCGGCCGCTACCCGGCGGAACTGCAGCGCACCCGCGAACAGATCGAGCGCCGCGTCGCCCTGGCGGCCAGCACCGGCCAACGCCTGGAGGCCGTGCAACAGGCCATTGCGGCACTGGAGCCCGAGGTACGCGGCCAGCATGCGAAAATTGCCGGCGAAGTGCGCATCATCCAGGGCCTGATGATCGGCCTGATCCTGCTTATCGCCCTGCTGATCGACACCTTGCAACGCCGCCTGGCGCGCACCCTGACCGGCCTGGCCCCGGCCCTGTCGCGCTGGGCCGAGGGTGACTTCGCCGAGGCCATCGCCCTGGGCAGGACCAACCGCGAACTGCGCGACATCCAGGAATCGCTCAACCGCCTGCGCCAGTACCTGGTGGAGCTGGTCGGCACCATCCGCCACAACGCCGAGCAGGTGGCTGGCAGCAGCCACGCCCTGGCCGGCATGAGCGCCGCCCTGCATGACGGCGCCGAACGCCAGGCCGGCGACACCGGGCAGATCCGCGATGCCTTGGGTGAGCTGGAAGCGACCATCCAGCAAGTAGCTGGCGACGCCAGTGCCGCAGCCGACGCCAGCCGCGATGCCGGGCGTGCAGTGGAGCAGGGCCAGGCGGTGATCGGCCAGAGCCTGTCGGGCTTGCGTGAGCTGGTCGACGAGGTGCAGGGCAACGCCCGCATGATCGAACAACTGGCGGAGGAGTCGGCCACCATCGGCGGCGTGCTGACGGTGATCCGCTCGATTGCCGAGCAGACCAACCTGCTGGCGCTGAATGCCGCGATCGAAGCGGCCCGCGCCGGTGAGATGGGCCGTGGTTTCGCCGTGGTAGCCGATGAGGTGCGTTCGCTGGCACAGCGCACCACCGGTGCGACCGGCGAGATTCAGGCACTGATCGACCGCTTGCAGCAGGCAGCCAGAAGTTCGGTGGCCGGGATGCGTGCGCAGCTTGAGCATGCCGAGGCCACGGCCAACCAGGCCCAGGCGGCGGATGGGGCGCTGGACGAGATTGTCTGTGCCATTCGCACCATTTCGGACACTGCGGTGCGGATTGCCGATGTCACGGCGCAGCAGAGTGGTGCCGTGAGCGAGATTCGCGACCACAGCGAGCGGATTCATGAGCTGGGTGAGGACAACCTGCAGCGGATTGGCGAGGGGCGCGAGCAAGGCGAGCAGCTGCTGAGCCTGGGTGGTGAACTGAACCGGGCGGTGCGGGCCTTCAGAGTTTAAGCTGGCCTGTGCTGGCCTCTTCGCGGGTAAACCCGCTCCCACCTCGACCGCATGAACCTCAAGCCATCCGCTATCCCTGTGGGAGCGGGTTTACCCGCGAAGAGGCCGGCACAGGCAGCACATGAGCCAGCGGCCATGTGTCGCCCCCGCCACCCGCATGGCCCCAACCTGCACCAACTCCGCTATCATGCCCAGCACGTTCCACCTCGCGAGTCCGCCATGCGCCGCCTGTTTTTCCTGCTGTTCCTGCTGCTGGCCAGCCCTGCCTTCGCCACAGGCCTGCTCGACAACCGCCCCAGCGCCACCCTCGGCGCAGCTTCGCTGGCCAACAACGCCGACTTCCTGCCGGTACACGAGGCCTTCAAGCTCAGCCTGGTCCAGGCCGATGCGCAAACCATCAAGCTGCGCTTCGTCGCTACCGACGGCTACTACCTCTATCGCCACCGTTTCCAGTTCCGCACCGAACCGGCCGACATTGCCCTGGGCACACCAAATATCCCCAAGGGCGAGGCCAAGCACGATGAGTTCTTCGGTGATGTCGAGGTATACCACGGCGTGCTCGATATCGAGCTGCCGCGCAACGACCCGCGTGCCTTCACCCTGCTGGTGGGCTACCAGGGGTGCGCCGACAAAGGCCTGTGCTACCCACCGGAAACCGCACGCCTGAGCATCGATGGCGAAGGCGGCGCAAGCACCCCGGCCAGCGGTGAACACGCCTGGACCTGGAAGTCGCTGCTGCTGTTCTTCCTCGCCGGGGTGGGCCTGACGTTCACCCCCTGCGTGCTGCCAATGCTGCCGATCCTCTCCGGCGTGGTGCTGCGTGGCCAGGCCGGCGGCCTGCGTGGGCTGGCGCTGTCGCTGGCCTACGTGCTGCCGATGGCAGCCAGCTTCGCGGTACTCGGCGCCCTGATGGGGCTGTTCGGCGCCGGCCTGAACCTGCAGGCGCGCCTGCAGTCGGCCTGGGTGCTGGTGCCCTTCGCGCTGTTCTTCGTGGTGTTCGCCCTGGCCATGTTCGGCCTGTTCGAACTGAAACTGCCGCAAGCCCTGAGCAACCGCCTGAACAATGTCGCCAGCCACACCCGGGGCGGCTCGCTGCTGGGCGCGGCAATACTGGGCGTACTCTCCAGCCTGCTGGTTTCGCCCTGTGTGTCGGCGCCGCTGGCCGGTGCGTTGCTGTACATCAGCGCCAGCGGCGATGCCCTGGGCGGCGCACTCAAGCTGTTCGCCCTGGGCCTGGGCATGGGCGCACCATTGCTGCTGGTAGCTACCGGTGGCGCGGCCTGGCTGCCGAAAAGCGGCCCTTGGCTGAACACGGTGAAGAACGCCATCGGCGTCCTTCTGCTGGGCTTGGCCATCGGCTTGCTCAGCCGTGTGCTGCCAGGCCCGCTGACCTTGCTGCTGGTCGGTTTCCTCGCCGCTGGCGTGGCGCTGTTCCTCGGTGCCCTCGAATTTGTCGTCAAGACCGCGCGCCAGCGCCTGGCCCAACTGCTCGGCCTGGCCCTGCTGGTGTACGCCCTGGCCTGCTGGTACGGCGCCCTCAGCGGCCACGGCGACCCACTGCGCCCGCTGCCGCCGGCAACCCTTGTGGCCACCGGCAACGGGGCGGCGGTGCAGGCGGATAGCTGGCAGACCATCACTACCCCCGCCGCACTGGACGCAGCCCTGGCCCAGGCCAAGGCGGCCGGCCAGCCGGTACTGCTGGACTGGTACGCCGACTGGTGCATCAGCTGCAAGGTGATCGAGCGCGAGGTGCTCACCGCCCCGCAGGTGCAAGCGCAACTGGCTGGCTTCAAGCTGCTGCGTTTCGACATCACCGAAAGCAATGCCGAACAACGCAGCCTGCTCGACCGCTACCAGCTGTTCGGCCCTCCCGCCCTGTTGTTCTTTGCCGCGAACGGTAGCGAAATAACCGCTGATCGGGTCATTGGCGAGATAAATGCCGGTGAATTCGCGCAAATTCTGACACGCGTGCGCGGCAAAGTCGGTCTATAACTTCCCGCGAGCTGTGAAAAATCCTGAAATCAGTGACCAAATTTAATTATTTGGTCACATACTTCGCGCGAACCTCGGACATCGTGCTGGCTATTGCCGGGAACTGGACACTTGCCGTCGCTTTACGGCACACTCGCCGCGCTGTGTCGAATTGCCCTACAAATCCAAGGAATCCGCAGATGGCAACGCTACTGGTGCTCCACGGCCCCAACCTCAACCTGCTCGGTACCCGCGAGCCTGGCCACTACGGCGCCGTGACCCTGGCCCAGATCAACCAGGACCTGGAGCAACGTGCCCGCGCCGCAGGCCACCATCTGCAGTACCTGCAGAGCAACGCCGAATACGAACTGATCGACCGCATTCACGCCGCACGCAACGAGGGTGTGGACTTCATCCTGATCAATCCGGCTGCTTTCACCCACACAAGCGTCGCATTACGTGACGCATTGCTTGCGGTGAGCATCCCATTCATCGAAGTGCACTTGTCCAACGTGCACAAACGCGAACCGTTCCGCCACCACTCCTACTTTTCCGATGTTGCCGTAGGGGTGATTTGCGGCCTGGGCGCCAGCGGTTATCGCCTGGCCCTGGAGTCCGCGCTGGAACAACTGGCTGCCAACGCACAGCCCAAATGATGAAAACCCTGGCCTCAGTGGGCCAGGGTTCGAGAGAAACGTTTCAGATACGTTTTTTGTATTTCGCCCCCTGACCGAACCTTTGGGAGTTGATGATTAATGGATATCCGTAAAGTCAAGAAACTGATCGAGCTGCTGGAAGAGTCTGGCATCGACGAACTGGAGATCAAGGAAGGCGAAGAGTCGGTCCGTATCAGCCGTCACAGCAAGACCCCAGCTGCCCAGCAGTACTTCGCACCGGCTCCGGTAGCCGCTGCCCCTGTTGCTGCCCCGGTCGCCGCTGCCGCTCCGGCCGCTGAAGCCGCTGCCGCTGCCCCGGCCCTGAAAGGCACCGTGATCCGCTCGCCGATGGTAGGTACCTTCTACCGCAAGCCTTCGCCGACCTCGCCGAACTTCGCTGAAGTTGGCCAGAGCGTGAAGAAAGGCGACACCCTGTGCATCGTCGAAGCCATGAAGATGATGAACCACATCGAAGCCGATGTTGGCGGTGTCATCGACGCCATCCTGGTAGAAGACGGCCAGCCGGTTGAGTTCGACCAGCCGCTGTTCACCGTCGTTTGAATCGCGGAGAGCCAACGATGTCTGGGAAGCTCGAAAAAGTCCTGATCGCCAACCGCGGGGAAATTGCCCTGCGGATCCTGCGTGCCTGCAAAGAGCTGGGCATCAAGACCGTCGCCGTGCACTCCACTGCCGACCGTGAACTGATGCACCTGGGCCTGGCAGACGAGTCGGTCTGCATCGGCCCTGCATCGTCCAAGGATTCCTACCTGCATATCCCGGCGATCATCGCTGCCGCCGAAGTGACCGGCGCCACCGCGATCCACCCGGGCTACGGCTTCCTGGCGGAAAACGCCGACTTCGCCGAGCAGGTGGAAAAATCCGGTTTCGCCTTCATCGGCCCGAAAGCCGACACCATTCGCCTGATGGGCGACAAGGTTTCGGCCAAGGACGCGATGATCAAGTCGGGCGTACCGACCGTACCGGGCTCCGATGGCCCGCTGCCGGAAGATGAAGAAGTCGCCCTGGCGATTGCCCGTGACGTCGGCTACCCGGTGATCATCAAGGCCGCCGGTGGCGGTGGTGGTCGCGGCATGCGCGTGGTGCACAAGGAAGAGGACCTGATTTCCTCGGCCAAGCTCACCCGTACCGAAGCCGGTGCAGCCTTCGGCAACCCGATGGTCTACCTGGAGAAGTTCCTGACCAACCCACGTCACGTGGAAGTACAGGTACTGTCCGACGGCCAGGGCAATGCCATCCACCTGGGCGACCGTGACTGCTCGCTGCAGCGCCGTCACCAGAAGGTACTGGAAGAAGCGCCAGCCCCGGGCATCGACGAGAAAGCCCGTCAGGAAGTGTTCAAGCGCTGCGTCGATGCGTGCATCGAGATCGGCTACCGTGGTGCGGGTACTTTCGAGTTCCTGTACGAGAACGGCCGCTTCTACTTCATCGAGATGAACACCCGCGTGCAGGTTGAGCACCCGGTGTCGGAGATGGTGACCGGTATCGACATCGTCAAGGAGATGCTGAGCATCGCCGCTGGCAACAAGCTGTCGTTCCGCCAGGAAGACGTGGTCATCCGTGGCCATGCGCTGGAATGCCGTATCAACGCCGAAGACCCGAAGAAGTTCATCCCGAGCCCAGGCAAGGTGAAGCACTTCCACGCCCCGGGCGGCAACGGCGTGCGTGTGGATTCGCACCTGTACAGCGGTTACTCGGTTCCGCCGAACTACGACTCGCTGATCGGCAAGCTGATCACCTACGGCAAGGACCGCGACGAAGCCATGGCGCGCATGCGCAATGCCCTGGACGAGATCGTCGTCGACGGCATCAAGACCAACATCCCGCTGCACCGCGACCTGGTGCGTGATGAAGGTTTCTGCAAAGGCGGCGTCAACATTCACTACCTCGAGCACAAACTGGCTAGCCAGGAGTGATCGCGTAGTGTGATGTACCGAAACCCCGGACTTGTGCCGGGGTTTTTTATTGCCTGTCAGGGCCTCATCGCCGGCAAGCTGAACTGGCCTAATGATTTTGGACACCTTCTTCGGGCGCTATGATGGCGCCCAATTGGAGGCAAAATCAGTGCGAAAATCTTATTCGAAAGAACACAAA